>DAIBTC010000050.1 GCA_027415345.1 Nitrospirota bacterium | reverse complement strand
CATCAGAGGAAGAATCCCGATCCAGATCTCCTTCGACGTGGTCGTGGGAAGATAGCGGTAATGGCCAAAGGGAAACCAACCGTCGGGCCGGGAGGAAGACCATTCGCAGGAATAGGCGATCCCATAGGCAAGAAGAAAACGGAGAAAGGCTCCAGAAAAACCTATGGCCCGGGACAGAGTCAGAAGTCCGACCCCCCAGAAGAAAAAAACGTACCACCGGAAGTGGAGGGTAGACAAGAATAGATGCACGGGTTCAGCTGGTTCCGGACCGGGCGATCAGGGCGACCCCGATAGTGATCAGGGAGATTCCCCCCCATCGGAGAAGGGGGACTCCTTCCCCTAGAAAAAGGCGGGCGAGAAGTGCGGTCAGGACATAGCCGAAGCCGGTCATCGGAACGACGAGGCTGACCGGAAGTTCTCGAAGGACGCCCAGAAGAAGGACGAAATAGAGAGCCTGGAGGAAGACGCCAAGAAGGATCTCCGGGTGACGAAGGATTGCCCGGAGTCTCCCGCCTCCGTTTTCCGCCCTTGTGGCCTTCATTCCGCGGGAGAGGAGGATGAATCCGACATCCTCAAGAAGGAGGGCAAGGAAAAAAAGAAGAAGCAGTCCGGCATAGGAAAACATCAGGACCTGGAAGTATCGGGGATCCCATCCCCGGTGGATTTGGGAAGATCGAGGGGTTTGAGGGCCCCTCCCGGAAGGATCCGGTACCGGTGTCCCCGCCACAGGATACGGCGTCCGAAACTTCCGAAATAGGCGACAAGGGAGACAATCTCCCTCATGAGCCAGACTCCCGTATCCCTGTGGGTTATGGGGCGATCGAGAAACTGCCGTGTGAGGTAGGAGACCAGGGCCACATGAAGGACATAGAGACCTGCAGCCCCCACCGAAAGGGCGGGATTGCCCGAGAAGATCCCCAAGATGAACGCCAGGAAGACAAACAGGATCGGTCGGACGAAAAGGGAGAGACCATATCCGAATGGCCGGAGGCTGGAATAGGTCCGGGCCCAACGGATTTCATGGGAAAAGATTGACGACAGGGACTCGTCACGGATCTGGGCATCGATCAGAGTGGGAGAGAGAATGATCCGGTATCCCTTTTCATGAATCAGTCGTCCGAGGTGGTAGTCATCGGCCAGATAGTCCTTCATGACATCGAAACCGCCGATAGCCCGGATGGCCTCACCGCGAAAAAGCATTGTCGGACCATAGAGATATGTCAATGGCATAAGCACATAGGCAACAAGGGCCTGGGGTATCATCTCACTGTTCAAAAGCATGGCCGAAAGCCTCGAAGAGAATCCCCCCTCGGGGGTTCCCCGCTGAAGGCAGGTCACGGCTCCCACATCGGGCTCGGAAAGAATGGGGAGAACGATTTCCCGAAGGTAGGTCGGTCCGACACGGATATCGCTGTCGTTTAACAGGATGAAGGGATCGGTCACATCCCGGGCCACGGCCGCAACCTTGTTCATTTTTTTGTTAGTCCCAGACCTTTCGGAGACAATGGCCAGGGAGACCTTCTCCGGATAGAGCGACTCGAGTTCACGAATCAGCTGCACGGCAGGATCATCGGGGGAATCGACCGTAAAGATGATACGGAAGTTCGGATAACGCTGTTCGATGAAGGAGAGGAAGTTCTCACGGGCTCCATGGTCGAGACCGCGGACAGGCTTGATCATCAGGATGGGCGGAAGAACGCCGTCAGGAACCCAGGATTCCCGACGACTACGCAAAAGACGGTCTGCCCCGAACAGGGCCAGACCGTCAAAGAAGACACCGATCGCGGCAATAAAAAGCGAGACGCCACCGGCGGCGAACAGGATGCCGGCAGGATTCATCGGGACCTGCGGGGATTCATGTGGTCTGATGCGCCTTTTCCGATTCCCTCCGTTTGGCCATGAAACGGAAAAACTCACGGGCTTCGCGGACGGTTTTCTTGAGTTCGGTATAGCTGAACATGGCCCGGCGCAAGACCTTCAGCACATAACGGGGCCGAAAATAGTACTGCCGGTAAAACTTTGGCACGGCCATAAAGATTTCGCGCGAGGTAATTTCCGGATAGACAATATTGACCGACTGGAAACCGTCGTCAGAGACCATCTCCGCATCGACCAGATACCCGTTTTCCTTCGCATATTCGTAAAAATGGGTTCCGGGGTAGGGCGAGGCCAGGGAGACCTGGAGGGTCTCGATATTGAGACGGCTGGCAAAAGCGATGGTTTCGTCGATCGTCTCCGTCGTTTCACCGGGAAGACCGACCATGAAAGTTCCATGAATGGTCATTCCCAGCTGATGGGCGTCCCGGGTGAACTTTTCCGCCTGGTCCACGCGGATCCCCTTCTTGACATTATTGAGGATTTGCTGGTTGCCAGATTCGTAGCCGACGACCATGACCCGGCATCCCGAATCCCGCATGATGCGGAGAGTTTCAAAGTCCACGTTTGCCTTGGAGTTACACCCCCATGACAGGTTAAAGGCCTTGAGTCCCTGTGCCAGCTCCCGTGTCCTGTCCCGATACTCTGTCAGGGTGTCATCGTCAAAAAAGAGTTCCTTGATGCCCGGGAAGGTTTTTTTGATATAGGCGACCTCTTCGAGGACATTCTCCACCGAACGCACACGGTAGACATTTCCGGAGAAGGTCTGGGGCCAGAGGCAGAAGGTGCATTTGCTTCCGCATCCCCGTCCCGTATAGATCGAAATATAGGGGAACTTCATCCAGGGAATCTCGTAGTCACTGATTTTGAGATCCCTTGCATAGACCCTGGAGGCAAAGGGAAGGGCATCGAGATCCTCGATGACCGGGCGGTCCGGATTCCCGATGATGGCCCCGTCCTTCCTGAAATGGATTCCGGCCACATCCTCGAGCCTGGCCCCATTTGCGATCTCCGGGATCACATAATCGAACTCTTCCCTGACCACGAAGTCGATGACAGGATCGGCCTTGAGGGTCAGCTCCGGTAATACGGAGGGATGTGGACCGACAAAGCCCACGAGCATGGAAGGATTTCGCTCTTTCAGTCCCTGGGCCGTTGCAATGTCGTTCTTGAGAGAAGGAGTGCTCGTATATAGGACGACCATGTCAAAGGATTTGGCCAGTCCGAGCGTCTCCTCTCTCCCCATGTTCTGGGCGGGAGCATCAACCACAAGAGAATTCTCGAGCATTCCGGCCGGGTAGGTGAGCCAGGTAGGGTACCAGAAGGAGCGTACCTCCCGGGTGGCCTGATATCTTGCCCCTGCCCCTCCATCAAAGTCGTCGAAAGAGGGAGGGTTCAGGAAAAGTGTCCGCTTTGTCGCCATGGCATCCTTTCAAATCAATGTGCCGGCCATAATGGATCGTCCGGCGTTATCCGCTCGATGCAGGAACTGTCGGCTTCCTTTGGTTCAGTGGACCTCGATGAACTCTTCTTCGGCCGACTCGTTTCGGATGACCGAAGGCGCCACTCCTTTTTGAAGGGATATCTCCTTGAGTTTCTCGATCACATCCTCGATCAGGTAATCGGGTGTGGAGGCACCAGCCGTCACCCCCACACGCTCGCGGCCTGAAAACCAGTCCGCCTGGACTTCGGAAGCCTGGTCCACGAGGTAGGAGGCCGCACAGAGCCCACCAGAAACCTCCTGAAGGCGTCGGGAATTGGCAGAGCTCATAGAACCTACAGTAATCATGACATCCATGTTTCCCGCAATGGCCAAGGCCGAGGTCTGCCTCTTCTCGGTGGCATCGCAGATTGTGTTGTGGACCTCAAGCTGGGGATAGCGCTTGATAAGGAGTTCCAGGATCTCGTCGAAATACTTGATCGATTGGGTCGTCTGTGACACGAGGGCCACCGGACCATTGGTCGGGGGCAGACCCGCGATTTCTTCCTTGCGGTGAAAAATATGGATATGGTCCTCCGCATGGCCCTGGACCCCCATCACCTCGTCGTGGCTCTTTTCTCCGAGAAGCAGGATCGTGTAGTTCTTGTCTGCCAGGGCCTTGACGATCCGGTGAATTTTGGAGACCAGAGGACATGTGGTGTCAACGACATCGAGATTGCGCGACTTGGCCTCATCGATGACGCTCGGGGAGACCCCATGGGCACTGATGATCAGTGTTCCTCCCTGGACCTCGGAGACATCGTCCACAGAATGGACGCCCCGATTTGCCAGGTCGTTGACCACATGGGTATTGTGAACGATTTCATGCAGGACAAAGATAGGGCCGGAAGACTCCTCCGCTGTCCGATGAGCCATCTTGATCGCCCTCTTCACTCCGACGCAGACGCCGGCATATTCCGTCAGAAATATTTCCATTCACTCCTCCATATTGTTTTCGCAGCACGCACACCGAAGATACGCATATCGTTCAGGTCGGCACATCCCAAGGGATGGCTGACGCTCCAGAGAATCAGGCAATTCGTCCGAGGAGCCTTTCGGACAGGGAGGAATCAAGATATCCGGAGGATGCAAAATAGCGAACCGCATCCCTGAATGCCTCCTCCACCGGCGTTACAGCAAGACCCAGTTCGCGTACGGCACGGCTTCCATCATAATACATGAGTTTTTTTGCCATGCGAACCCCCTCGAGAGGAATCATGGGCTCCCGGCCCGTCAACCGGGAAAATCCCTCCGACAGAAAGGCAAGAGGAAGAACAACCCCCCGGGGAACGGTCACAGTCGGGGCGGGAATTCCCGTGACAGCCTCGAGGGACCGGAACACCTCGAAAAGAGTCATGTTCCGCCCTGCCAGGATATATTTCTCCCCCGGCTTGCCATGACGGGCGGCAAGAAGATGCCCCCTCGCCACATCCATCACATGGATCACATTAAGCCCAGTGTGAATGGAGGCCTTCATGCGGCCCTTGAGGTAATCGAGGACGATGCGTCCCGTGGGGGTGGGCTTGATGTCCCGGGCTCCGATCGGCGCGGAAGGATTGACCACCACAAGAGAAAGGCGGTCAGCAAACGAGAGAGCCACCTGCTCGGCCTCGTACTTCGAAATTTTATACTCTCCAACAAGCGATTGTCTATCGACAGCCATGGATTCGTCGATAGGGATCCCGTCGGTCCGGGCCCCAAGGGCTGCGACGCTGCTGCAGTAGACCACACGGGAAACCCCGGCCTTAAGTGCCGCTTCCAGAATATTGCGGGTCCCCGTCACATTGGAGAAAAGAATCTCACCCCTTCTGGGAGACCAGAGGCGGTAGTCGGCCGCAACATGGTAGAGGGTATCCACACTCTCCATGGCACGATCAAGGGAGGCCCGATCGAGAAGGTCACCTTCCACCCATTGGACCATAGGGCTTTCGGGGGGAAGATTGACCGTCGAAGATTGCTTGCGGCGAAGACACCGGATTTTCTCTCCGGACTCCACCAGAAGTGAGGCGACCCAGGAGCCCACAAAACCGGTGGCTCCGGTTACGAGGGAAAGTGGTTGCGAAAATGGAGCATTCATTCTTCAATCATGCCATGATCCCAAAAGATTTGTCCATCGGATTTTTCACGCAGGCCCCTCCCGGAATCAGGGGGATCTCCGGGCCATTTCCCAATCGCGCCTGGTCCACCCCGGGAGGGAGTCTGCCTGACCCGGGGGAAGACGACCCTCTCTTCTCAAAGATTCCGGTTCCAGAGGGAATAACTTAAACGCCACCGGTTTCCCAAAAAATGAATTCCCGTCTTGACATGTTGACAGCTTCCCGTTCGAGTGGCAGGATGTCCTGCAACACATTGCCGGAAAATGAGGGTTCACAATTCGGCAGGGTCCAACGAAATTCTGAGGGTGTGCCTCCCATCGAACCGATCACCAACAACACCCGCCAGGACCGGCGGTTCTTCCGTTCCGGAAGGGCCTTGCTCTCCGTCCTTGCGGGAATGATGATCCTTCTGATTTCTTCCTGCCAAAGCGCCCCCGTTCCCCTCTCGGACCAGTCCGTTCTGGACAGGACTGGGCTCAGGCTTCCCGACACCTATCCCCCCGGGTCCCCGGAACATCCGCGAATGGTCCAGATCCTCCAGTCAATGGGCTTTTCCTGGAACAATCCCCGGTTCACGATCGGCCACCACCTTTTCAGGGAAAACGAGGTGGCCTGGTTCGACAGGGCCGGCAATCTCCACATCACCCGCTATACCGGACTGTTCAGGGAAACTGGATACAAGATCCGGCGTTATGTCCCGTCTTCCTCCGGAGATCTCGAGCACCGGGGAAGCCACATCCGGGGAAGCCTTCTTCTCTGCCTTTTCGACCGGCCGGCCAGCGCCCTGGACTGGCACAGGCAGATCAGTTCCGTCGATCTCCTGGCAGAGATGGCGGTTGGCGCTCCCATCGATCTTCTTGTGACCCCGGTCTCGCTTCCCCTCTGCCTGTTTTCCGACCGTCAGCCGGCAGCCTTTATCCGTGCCGAGGAAGAGCCGGACGACAAGACCGTCCAGAAGGTCCGGGACCGGTACAGAAGGATGGCTCAAAAGGGAAATCCGATCCCGACGTATGTCACGGCCCCCGCCTCTGTCGAATAACCGATGTCGAGCCGACCAACGACATTGGGTTTGACCAGGGCACGAAACCCGACCCCCGGATTGACGGCATAGTTTCCCCATTGGGTCACCTGGTTAGCATCCCGAAAGACCTCACCGATCCCAAGGAAGGGCGCCACCTGCCACTCCGACTCCACGTTGAAAAGATTCATGTCGAATGCCGCAATCCGTTCCTCGATATTGAACAAAGAGGCATCAAAATCATAATAGCGTCCGGTTCCGAATCCCTCCAACGTATAGGCTCCGCCCAGCATGCTCATGGCAAAGAAGGGAATATTGGGACCATTCATCAAATTGATCATGGCCCGGATGGCCAGAACATCCTGGTCATTGCTCCCGTGGGCGAGCCAGTATTTGTATTCGGCGTCGAAACGGTCGAACAGGCTTGCCTGGCCCGGGGTCATGTTGTTGTCGAGCTCCGCGAATATCCTGGCATAGGTTCCCGAAGATGGGATCAGGTGGTTGTCCCGTGTATCGTAAGTCGCATCGACCCGGTGTGTCAGGATCTGGGCTCCGGTGGCAAATCCTGGGGCATCCGGGAAGAGAAGCCCCGTATAGGGCATGTTCGGAACCTGACCGGGCGAGGCACCATACGAGCGGTAACGTTCCATGAACCAGACCCGGATTTTCTGGTCGTCTAAATTTCCCCCGAAGGTCCCGTGGACCGAGGTGGTCGCAAGGGTGAAGTTTGACTGGTCTCCGAAGGAGGAGGTCGGTCCGATCCCATAGAATCTGGCAGTCGGATTCTTGAAGTCCTTGACCCGAACATCCACGATATACCGTCCGTTGTCCATGGAGAGGTCCCGGTAGTGGAACTCGTAGAAGTTCATGATGGAATTGGACTGGATGGCAATGACATGCCACCTCTTGAGATTGCCCTTGTAATAGCGGTAGTACCGGAAGCCGCTTTCAAGGCCCATGTAGGAGTTGTACATGACCGAGGGTGCGAAGATTGACGTGATCCGTCCAGAGGGTTTCGCATAGAGGATCGGAATGATCGTGCCGTAGGTCACCCCCGAGTTGTAGGAATCTCCGATCGCGGGAAGAGGAACCACCACAGTGTTGTCAAAGGGAGTGCTATAGCTGAAGGGGGGAGGAGACCCGATGGGAAGGGTCGGAAAGGTGAGGCCCTGGGGACCCAGGGTGGTTGCGACCGGCGCCGGAGGGATGCCGGGGGGAACAGGGCCGGCTCCCCATGACGGCGATATGAATAAAAGGACCATCGACGTCTGGATAAGGAGAGAGGCAATCCATCCCGCTCCACTTCTCGAGGTTTTTTCCTCATTCAACGGGAATCTCCTTCCGGACCATAGCCGGACTCGACTTGCTGAGAAACGAGTCTTCCCAGATCCCGGAGAGATTTATGGGCCCTGACCATCCCCCTGACGAGCGAAAGGATCGCGGGAATCAACGCCGGTCTCATGAGAAGCGTTTTCACGATCCCGCGAAGAGAGATCTCCCCATGGCTGTCAACAAAATCCATCATTTCCCGCGGAAGGGTTTCTCCAGCAGCATCCGAAACAACCCGGACCACCCAGCCCTGAACCGAATGTCGCGAGGCACAGGCGAGCCATCCCGCACTCTCCATATCCACCACATCCCCCCCGGTCTCGGACTTAAGCCGGAGCTTCTCCGCTGGGGTACAAACAGGGTGTCCGACAGACAGGATCGTGCCGGTCCTGTACCGGAAAGAGAGAAAGTCCGGAGGGGAGACGGGATAATTCCCTGGGCCTGATTTCATGACCCGGGTCCCAACAAGAATGTCTCCCGCCACGAGGGAGGGAGAGATCCCTCCGGCAAACCCGCAAAACAGGACCAAACCCACGTCTCCCCCGGAGAAAAGAGTTCCAAGGCTGTCGAGTCCCCAGGATCCGGGGCCGGAATAGATGACAGGGTGCCCTCCCCTCTCGCGCCAGTTTCCGCCGGGGCCCGCGCCCAAGGCACGGTCGAGGGACAGAGGATAAAATGACGGTCCGGCCCCCCGGCAGAATGTCACAGCCTCGTCCCTGAGCGCCGTCACCACAAGAAAGCGACGAAGGGGACGACGGGAGGTCTCAGGCACTGTTTCGGATGGGTGCGTATGGGGAACGTTTCCAGACCGCAACGCGCTCATGGCCCAGCGCCATGCCGTTTTTCTTCATGTTGCGGTAGAGGGAAAGCGCCCAGAGAGGAAAATAATGGCGATACAGGTGATAGCGCAAGTAGAAGACCCGCGGGAAACCCGTTCCAGTGAAGAGCTCTTCCTGCCAGGTTCCGTCCTCACCCATGCGGGAGACAAGGTATCGGATCCCCTTCCCGACGGAGGGATGATCGCAGTACCCTCCGTGAAGAAGCGAGATGAGGGCCCAGGCTGTCTGCGACGGGGTCGAAGCCCCTCTTCCGGAAAAATCTGATGTGGCGTAGGAAAGACAGTCCTCGCCCCATCCTCCGTCCTCGTTCTGGCGTTCCAGAAGATAGTTCATCGCACGGATGATCCAGGGCTCATCCATTCCGACCCCGATACTCTTGAGACCGGCGATGACCGACCAGGTTCCATAGATATAGTTCACTCCCCAACGCCCGAACCAGGAGCCATCCTTCTCCTGTTCACGCCTCAGATAACGTATGGCCCGGGCGGCCGGGGGGAAGTCCGGACCGTACCCGAGCGCACCCAGAAGCTCCAGGACCCGACCCGTCAGGTCGGCAGTGCTGGGATCGAGCAAGGCCCCATGGTCGGCAAAGGGAATGTTGTTCAGAAACAGCATGTCGTTGTCCTTGTCAAAGGCCGCCCATCCCCCGTCCGTTCCCTGCATGGCCACCACCCACCGGCAAGCCCGGCGAAAGACGTCATCCATTCGCGCCGCGAGATCAGGACGATAGGGAAAGATCTTGGCCATACCCATGAGAACCATCGCCGTATCATCGACATCCGGATAGTATTCGTTTTCAAACTGAAAGGCCCACCCACCAGGTTCGCAGTCCGGGACCCGAACTGTCCAGTCCCCCGCCACATGCACCTCCCTGGAACGGTACCATTCCATGGCCCTGTCGATTGTCGGGGAATCAGGGGAAAGTCCTGCCTCGACAAGAGCCCCTAGTGCCAGAGCCGTATCCCAGATCGGAGAGACGCAGGGCTGGACCAGGACTTTCTCCCCCATGGGGAGAACAAGGTCATCTATCGAGGAAAGAACGCGCTGCATCAGGGGATGGGCGAGACCATATCCGGAAAGGTGGAGGGCAACGGCGCTGTTGGCCATGGCCGGATAGATCGCCCCGAGTCCGCCTTCACCGGCCAGGCGGGGCATCATCCATTCCATGGCCGCCTTCAGGGCCCTTTTCCTGAGGAAGGGGACGGGATGACGGTTCCAGAAGCGCAGGAGAGAATCAAGCCTCAGAAAGATGTTTCGAAATGTGAAGAATTTCCGGGATGGCAGAAACCTCTCCCCGTCCGGATGAGCCGGGTCAAAAAGTTCGGAGATCCCTCGTTCGGGGGAAAGTTTGACCAGAGGACGATGGTGATAGATGAAAAGAAGGGGAACGATCACCGTCCTCGACCAGTAGGAGACCGAGTAGATAGAAAAGGGAAACCACGACGGGAGGAGCACCATCTCGGCCGGAAGGGCCGGAACCTTTTCCCAGTCATACTGGCCAAAGACGGCAAGGGCGATCCTGGTAAAGACGTTGACCTTCCCCGCCCCTCCCCGTGACAGGACCCACGCCCTCGCACGGACGAGAGCCGGGTCTTCGGGGGAAAATCCGGAGAGCTTGAGAGCCAGGTAGGCCTTGACGGTGGCACTGATATCCGGGTCCCCGTCCTTGAAAAGGGGCCAGCCGCCTTCCTTTCCCTGAAGGGACAGGATCGACTCGACAATTTTTCCCCGCAATCCCGGATCGACCGGCCTTCCGATGATTTCGTGAAGAAATAGATACTCCGAGGGAATGGTCGCATCGGCTTCGAGAGGGGCGACCCAGTATCCATTCGGATCTTGGGCGGAGACCAGCCAGGAGATCGCGCGGGAGATCGTCTGTCCAAGCCCTTCCACCTTTTCATCCGAAAGGCCGAAAAGCTCCGCTCCCTGGAGAGTCGATTCCCTCTCCTGCACACGAGCCTCTTCCCGGTTTGACATCACCGGCCCTGTCTTTCCCGTTCCCGTCATATCCATAGGAATGCCTGTCATCTCAGAAAATTTTGATTAAAACCACAATCCTTCTCTCTTAGCAAAACCATGAAAAAAGGTCAAGGGTTACTTTCACAAATTATCTTCAAATATGAAACTTTACAAAATCATGGCTGAAAACTCCCTTGATTTCCGGTGAAAAATAGGCAATAGTAGCGAATACAGGAACACATCCCTGACTTGACGCAGCCGAAGTCGTTCCGAATCGGTCCATCCCAAAAGAAGAGCCGGATCCGATCACCCGTCCAGAAGATCTTAGGAGAATTCCATGGCGACCCCCCTTCAGCCCCTTTCACCGGAGACGGAACTAAAGGCCATCAACACTCTCCGGATGCTTGCCGTCGACATTGTCCAGAAGGCCAATTCCGGCCATCCCGGAACACCCATGGGTTTCGCGGCCCCGGCATTCGTTCTCTGGAGAGATTACCTGCGGGCCAACCCCAAAAATCCTGACTGGCCCGGGCGGGACCGGTTCGTCCTTTCCGGAGGGCATTCCTCGGCGCTGCTCTATTCTCTTCTCTGCCTGTCCGGATACGGACTGACCATCGACGATCTCAAGTCATTCCGGCAATGGGGGAGCCGGACACCCGGACACCCGGAATACGGCCACACGAAGGGAATCGAAACCACGACCGGGCCTCTCGGACAGGGATTCGGAAATGCGGTGGGGATGGCGCTGGCCCTCCGCTACCTGGGCCTCCGTTTCAACCGGCCCGGCATGACGATCCTTTCTCCCCGGGTCTTTGTCGAGGCCGGTGACGGAGACATGATGGAGGGGATTTCGAACGAGGCGGCCTCCTTCGCCGGCCACCAGGGTCTCTCCAACCTGATCTGTCTTTACGACCGGAACCATATCTCGATCGACGGCAGCACCGATTTGGCCTTTACCGAAGATACTCCCGCCCGCTTCCGGGCCTTGGGATGGGCGGTCCGGGAGATCCCCGACGGAAACGACACCAAGCTTGTCCGCCAGGCCTTCGACTGGGCAACCGACCCCGCCCTCCAGCTTCCCCAGGAGAAGGATTCTCCAAAGATGATCGCAATCCGGACCCATATCGGATTCGGAAGTCCGACCTACCAGGATACGGCCCATGTCCACGGATCGCCCCTGGGACCGGAGGAGGTCATCCGGACGAAGGAAAACCTGGGTTGGCCCCTTTCGCCGGAATTTCTGGTCCCGGACGATGTCCGGGAGATCTTTGACCGGGTTGCCGAGAGAGGGGCAACCCAGGAAAAGGAATGGCAGGAGCTTTTTTCACGCTACCGCGTCTCCCACCCGGAGGAAGCCGCGACCTTCGAGATGGCCATGAAGGGCATCCACCCATCGGGCCTCTCCAAACGCCTGTCGGCCTTTTCGCCTGCCGACAAGCCCATGGCGACCAGACAGGCC
>DAIBTC010000004.1 GCA_027415345.1 Nitrospirota bacterium | reverse complement strand
CGGTTCGGGTCTGGCCATCGGCCGGACCCTGGCCGCCCTTTTGGAGAATTTCCAGACAGAGGAAGGGGGAGTCCGGATTCCGGAGGCGCTGGTCCCCTACATGGGAGGAATTTCCTATCTTGACCCCCGGGACTCTGTCCCGCTGACCGGGCCTGCCCGGGAGAAAGGATGACGACAGATGGCGAAAGGTGAACCAAGGGGAAGGGCGGGCCGATGAGCGAGGGCGGCACGAAGGGCGAAAACGGGGTGGTCCTTTTCGTGGGCCGGGATATCTTTCTGGGAACCATGGTCTCCCAGGCGGTCCAGAGGGCGGGATTCTCCTCCCGGTCGGTGACCCCGGCCAAGGTCTACAACACCGTTTCGGAGGACCTCTCCGTCCGGGCGGTGGTGGCCGACCTCAAGGAGGCCAAGGAGTATCTCTCGGAGATCGTGGAGGCGGGGTCGACCGGCAGCCACCCCAAGCTCATCGCCATCACCTTCCATACCGACCTCGAATCCAAGCGCCAGGCCCAGAAGGCGGGGTTCGAGCATGTGATCCACCGCTCCCAGATCGCCTCCCACCTGCCCCAGATCCTGGTCGAAAAGAAGCCATGAGCCGGTGATGTCCCGAGTTCTCCTGGCCGTTCTCCTCCTCGCCTCCGCCGGTCTCTCTCCGGCCTACGCCCTTCCCAAGACCCTCCCCGCCTGTCCCGGCCCTTCCACAACCCGTCTCCTGCCGGTCCTGGGGGCAAACCCGTCGGAAGCGGATCTCCGGGCCCTTCTTCTGGTGGCCCGGACGGTGAGGGACATCCCGGGCCAGCGAAGTGTCGGGGAGAAGGCCCTGGCCCTGGCCGGGCGGGAGGCGGGGAGTCTCCTGTCGGAGCATCCGGGGGATTCGACCCTCCACGCCCTGGCCGGGGAACGGGACCTCCTGATGGTCCAGTACAGGGGATTCCCGGCCGGCATGTCCTACGGCACAAAGGCCCAGACCGAAAACGCCCGGGCCCTTTCTCTCGACCCCAAAAATCCCGAGGCCCACCTGTCGAAGGGCCTTGAGCTCTATTTCAAGCCCTGGTTCGTCGGGGGATCCGTCGCCCGGGCCCTCGGGGAATTCGAGCAGGCCAACGCCCTTCGTCCGGGGGATCCCCGGGTCCTCTCCTGGATCGGCATCGCCCGCCACCGCCTCGGCCGTCCCGGCGCCCGGCGCTTCCTTTCGGCGGCGCTCGATCTCTGCCCCGAAAGCTCCTTCTACCGGGCCCGGGCCCAAACCATGAATCCCAGGGCGGTCCATCCATGATCGAACACGGCGTGCGCCGATATCTCCGGCGCGATGAGAGGGTCCGTCACCGGGACTATCCGGAGTGGGGAACGGGTCGGGTCGTCGAGACCCGGGAGTCCACCGTGGCCGGAGGCGCCTGCTTCGTCCTGATCCTCTTCGAAGACGGCCAGGAGAGACTCTTCTTCAATGATCTAAACGACGACCGCTGCTGCTACTATGCCGGGCTGGTGCGCTGCCTGGTGGCCCTTTGACGGGGAAGAGTCCGGCAAGAGGGCGGTGTCGGCCTCCGTTTTCCCGAACTGTTGATGACATCCCCTCCCGTGGGTCCCGCCCTGCCCCTGAACCTTGCCCATCATGAAGCCCCTGCCCGCCCCGTTCCCCCTGTCCAGTCCGGGGAGAGAGGCTTTGACCCTCCTTTCGGGGAGCCAGGGTTCCGGGTCCAAAAGCGGCCTTCTTGAAGGCCGGCCCTCCCCTTGTCCCGGAATTTTTTCCTTTTGATCCCCTGGACCGGGATGTGCGGATGCGCACATTTCTGAAGGGCTGAATGGGGGCTCCCAAGGATCATTTCTGGTCGACGTCTTCGTAAATTACCATGAATTTTATCTTTATTAATTGGCATGTCGATTGCTTCCTTGGGGGAACCCTCCTTCGGATTGTCTCTCCGGACTTTCGGCAAGGGGGCCACCTGATTCAAAGGAGACCGACATGATCTCTTCACCGACCGCGTTGGCCGCCTCGGCCTTCCTTCTGATCCTTCCCTGGCCCCTGTTGGCGACGGGGATCCTCTCCGCCATAGGCGGCGCGGACCGCCATCCCCGTCTCATGAAAACGGCCACGACGGCCTCGGCCGCCTTTGCCATGGTTTCGGCCCTTTTGGCCCTGGCAACCTATATCCTGGGGTTCTCCCGCACGATCACCTGGCTCTCCCTGCCCCTTCCGGCAGGTCTGGGGGCCTTCGAAATTCGGGTGGGGGTCAATCCCCTGAGCCTTGCGATGTCGCTTCTCGTGGCCTTCGTGGGGCTGGCCGTCGTCCGGTTTTCGGAGCGCTACCTGGACGGGGAGCCGGGCGCGGGACGCTTCATGCAGTTCATGAGCCTGACGCTGGGATTCTTCTTCACGATGGTCGTCGTGGACAACATCTGGGCTTTCTTTCTCTCCTGGGTCGCAAAGGGTCTCTGCCTCCATCGTCTGCTCGTCTTCTACCCCGACCGGCCGAAGGCGCGCCTGGCCGCCCGGAAGAAGTTCTTTCTCCACAGAATGGCCGACCTGGCCCTCCTGGGGGCCTTTGTCCTGGTCTCCCGGACCCTGTCGACCGACCGTTTTTCCGGACTGGCAGCCGCCCTCTCCGGCCGGACGGAGCTCTCACCCTCCCTGTGGCTCGCCGCCGGCCTCCTCTTCCTGGCCGTGGTCGCAAAGAGCGCCCAGTTTCCCCTCCAGGGCTGGCTCATCCAGGTGATGGAGGCCCCGACTCCGGTCTCGGCCCTCATGCACGCCGGGCTCATTTACTCCGGAACCTTTCTCTATCTCAGAATGGCCCCTCTCGTCTCCCTTCCGACGGGGTTTCGGGACCTTCTCATCGCAAATGCCATGGCCACCATTGTCGTCTCCGCCCTGGCCATGATGATTGCCAGCGACATCAAGGGGGCCCTCGCCTGGTCGACCTGCGCCCAGATGGGGTTCATGCTCCTGGAGTGTGCCTTAGGGCTCTACAGCGTGGCCGTCATGCACATCATCGCCCATTCCCTTTACAAAGCCCACGCCTTTCTCTCGTCGGGAAGCGTGGTCGAGCCCTTCCGCGGCCCGGAGCTCTCGATCGCTCCCAAATTGGGGGGGCCCCCGGGCCGGATGTTCCTGGCGCTGGCCACAGGCATTCTCCTGACCCTTCTCTCCGGAGGCCTCATGGGCCTCGACCTTGGGCGTGAGCCCGCCCTCCTCCTTCTGGGGATGATCCTCTCCGTCGCCCTGGCCCGTCTCCTTCTCTCGGGGCTTTCGGCCCGGGGGCGCTCGGGATTCCCCCTGCTTCTTCCGACGGCCGGTCTGGTCGCCGCCGTCTCTCTCGCGACCTTCGCCCTCCACCGCCTCTTCGAGCTGGGTCTTGGCCCCGTTCTTCCCTCCGCCCCTCTTCCGCAAACCCCCCTCCAGATGACGATCCTTGTGCTGGTGGCCGCCCTCTTCCTGGGCCTTCTCTGGATCGAGGAGACGCTTCCTCTCTCCGGAGACCGGCCGATCCTCCGGAGACTCTACGTCCATCTCGGGGCCGGTCTTTACACCGATGCCCTGCTGGACCGGCTGCTCACCCCGCGGAGACCGCGAAAGGGAGGCTATAGCTCTCCCGGGCGGCTCCGTCTGGCCGATTCCCCCAATCCTCATTCCCGGGAGGTCCTTCCATGACAACCCCTCCGATCCCTCTCTCCCTCTCTGCCTCCGTCGACCGGGCCTGCCGGAGGATCGCCCCCCTCTGGCCCCTCAAGCATTTTGTGGCCGTGAGCCCCTACTTCGGGCTCGTGGACCGGCCCTGGGAGGAGGCCCACCGGACCCTGGGGCGGGTGGCCGGAACCGGACTCCTGATGGACAGGGCCTATTACCGCGAGCAGATCCGCACGGGGCGGATCCGGTCCCGGGATCTCTCGGAGGCTCTCCGGGAATGCGGAAGCCCGCTCGACCTTCCGACTCTTCTTCGGGAAATCGACCGGGAGGCGAAAGGACCCTCTCCCGCGCCTCTTCTTATGGGCGCTCTCAGGGAGGAGGTCGACGGCCGATCCTGGGAGAGCTTCGTGGTGGACCGCATCAGCCCGGTCTGCGCCTCCTGGTTCGACATGGGCCAGGCCCTCTGGAAGAACCCCTGGAAGAGCCGGTCCCTCTACGAGGCCTGGCGGTCCCAGGCGCTGATCGACAAGTCTCCCCGCCTCTTCGGTCTCCGGGGGGTCCGGGGTCTCGTCTCCGCTCTCCCGGAGGATCCGGAGGAGACGATCCGCGGGGTCGTGGAGGAGCTCTCCCTCCCTTCGGAGATGGAGGAGGATCGCCTTCATGCGGCCCTTCTCTCCGTGGGGGGCTGGGCCTCCTGGGCCCGCTACCGCCTCTGGCAGGTGGAGCTTTTGGGGGAGACCGAGAATTCGATGCGGGATCTTCTGGCCATCCGGCTGGCCTGGGAGAGGATCCTTCTGGAGACCGGACGCCGGGAGAGTCTCCTGCGCCTTTGGGAGAGCCGGCTCATAAAGTGGAAAGAGGAGGAACGGGCAGGCGCGGAGATCCACCGGCGGGAGAGGGAGGTCGACATGCTTCTCGCCCGGGCCTTCGAGATCGGCTACCGTCGCTCTCTGTCCGCCCTCCTTCGCAAACAGGAGACCCCGGCCCCCGAAGGGGCGAGGGAGGCGCCTCCCCGGGCCCTGGCGGTCTTCTGCATCGATGTTCGGTCGGAAGTCTTCCGCCGCGCCCTGGAGCAGGTGGCGCCTGATATAAAGACCGCAGGCTTTGCGGGCTTCTTCGGCATCCCGGCGGCGGTCCGCTCCATCGGAACGTCGGGGGCGCTTTCCCATCTCCCGGTCCTCTTCTCTCCCGCTTTCCAGATCGAGGAGAGGCCCGCGGGGGGAGCAGAAGGAGAGCATGCGCGCCTCAAATCCCGGCGTGAGATCCGGCTCGGCACCGATCATGCCTGGAAGATCTTCAAGACCTCGGCCTCCTCCGCCTTTGCCTTCGTGGAATCGGCAGGGCTTCTTACGGCGGGAAAGCTCCTCATGAAGGTGCTGGGAATGGGGGAAAGCGATTCTCCCCCCCGCCACCGGGGTCTTCGGGAGGAGGAACGCCGCTCTCTGGTCTTCGATCTCGACGGCGTTCCGGGAGAGACGGGAATCCCTCTCCCGGAACGGCCCCGGGTCGCCGCGTCCGTTCTTCGGGCCATGGGGCTTGTGGAAGGCTTTCCCCGGATCGTCCTTCTGGTGGGACACGGATCGTCCACGACCAACAACCCGCAGGCCAGCGCCCTCGACTGCGGGGCCTGCGCCGGCCAGAGCGGGGAGGCCAGCGCCCATATTGCCGCCGCCCTCCTCAATGATCCGGCGACACGCCAGGGACTTTCCAGCGCGGGGATCAGGATTCCAAGGGAGACGCTCTTCGTGGCGGCCCTTCATGACACCACCACCGACCGGGTCACCCTCCTCGATCCGGGAGCCTGGGCCGGGGGACGCAAAAACGAGATCGATCGTCTCTCGGGGGATCTTGAGCGGGCCGGGGAGCGGGCCTGCGCCGAACGGGCCGCCCTCTTCGGAAGCCCTGAGCCCTCCCCGGAGATCCTTTTGAAAGAGGCCAGGCGCCGGGGGCGGGACTGGTCCGAGGTCCGGCCCGAATGGGGGCTCGCCGGCAATGCCGCCTTCATCGTGGCCCCCCGGATCCGGACGGCGGGGGTGGATCTTTCCGGACGTGCCTTCCTTCACGACTATGACTGGCAAAAGGATCCGGAATTTGCGACCCTTGAGCTGATCCTGACCGCCCCCATGATCGTGGGACACTGGATCAACATGCAGTATTATGGGTCTGTGGTGGACAACCGGCGTTTCGGAAGCGGCAACAAGGTCCTTCACAATGTGGTGGGAGGAGCCATCGGGGTCTTCGAGGGGAACGGAGGGGATCTCCGGACGGGCCTGGCCCTCCAGTCCCTTCATGACGGGCGCCGCTTCGTCCATGAACCGCTTCGGCTCCTCGTTCTGGTCGAGGCGCCAAGGGCTCCCATCGAGCGGATCATCGGGCGCCATGCCCTGGTCCGGAACCTGGTCGAAAACGGGTGGATCCACCTCTCCCGCCTGGTCCCGGGCGAGCCGATGGAGCACCGGAGCCGGCAAGGGACGTGGGTCAGGGACGAGGGGGAGGACTCCCCGCTTCGATCCCCTTCGGGAAAAGAGGTCTTTTGTGAGTGAGGGCAGACAGGGCTTTCCGGGAACATTGTCCTTTACGATTCCGCTGGAGCGGATCCTCTCCCGGGATCCGGGAGAGGACGGTCCCGGAGGATTCTGTCTGGTCGACCGCCTGGGCCGGATCCTTTTTGCCACCCCTGCCTGCGAGCGAATCCGGAAGGATCTGTCCGTGGTCTCCCCGGAGGGGGTTCCCCGGCCCATCGAGGGACTTCTTCTGGACCAGGCCCGGGAGACGACCTCCGCCCGTCCGGAGATCCGGAGAAAGCTTGCGGCCGTCACCCGGGAAGGGCAGGCCCGGATCGTCGACAGCCAGACGACCCTTCTTCCGCCCTCTGGCGGGGAGGAGGGCCTTGTCCTCATGCACGTCCAGGACATGACCGATCTCGAGGTCCTGGCCCGGGAGACCCTGGCCTTCGGCCGCTACCAGGAGGTTCTGGGAAAGATCGCCCATCTGGCGGTCAAGGGGGCCGGTCTCTCCGAAATCGCCACCGTCGCCGCCCGGGAGACGGCCCGGGCCCTGGACGTGGAGTTCTGCAAGATCCTGATCCCGGGGGATTCCGATCCGCTCCTGCACCTTCTGGCGGGAGTCGGGTGGCGGCCGGGGCTGGTGGGCAGCTATGTCCAGGAGGGAGGAATCCACTCCCAGGCGGGGTTCGCGATCCGCCAGAAGCGGCCGGTGGTGGTGGAGGATCTTCTGACCGAGACCCGGTTCTCCCCCTCGGTCCTTCTCTCCGAGCACAAGGTCCGCTCGGGAGTGAGCGTGCCGATGATGTTCCACGACCAGGTCCTGGGGGCCATGAGCGCCCACACTGTCTCGGTTCGGCGCTTCGACCAAAGCGAGATCGGCTTTCTCGAGACGGTGGCCAACACCATCGCGACTCTTCTCGAGCGCTGGAAACGGGAGGAGACTCAGCTCTCGCTCTACAAGCGGCTCTTCGCCCAGCTCCAGGACGGGGTGATCCTGACCGATACCCGGGGGGTAATCCTCGAATGGAATCCGGCGATGGAGCGCATGTCCGGCTGGAGCCGCCAGGAGGCGACCGGCCGCACGCCCCGGATCCTCTCCTCGGGCCGCCAGCCCTCCGAGTTCTACGACCTCCTCTGGCAGACCCTGCTCTCGGGAAAGCCCTACACCGGCCGCTTCATCAACCGCAGAAAGGACAAAAGCGAGTTTCTGGTCTGGGAGAACATCAGCCCCGTGATGGACCCCGACAACACCATTCGCTACTTCCTCGCGATCCTGACCGATCTCTCCGAGCGGGAACGCCTCCTCGAGGCGCTCAGGCAGACGGAGCAGATCCGTCTTGTGGGGCAGCTGGCGGGAGGACTTCTCCATGAAATCAGAAATCCCCTGATCGGCATCGGAAGCCTGGCCGACCACATGACGAAGGCCCGGGACCTTCCTGAACCCCTCCGGCGCCAATCCTCCCTGATCGCAAGCGAGGCCCGGCGGATCGACGAACTTCTGGAGTCCCACCTCTCCCAGCTCAGGCCCCGGAGCTTCGAGTTCCAGACGATCGTCCTCGAGGAGCTTGTCCGGGATACCCAGTCCCTCCTGGCGGAGGCCTTCCGGAAGCACCAGGTCGAGGTGACCCTTTCGGTGGAAGGAGGGATCCCGGCGGTCGAGGGGGCCCGGGGGCCCCTCCAGCAGGTCTTTCTGAACCTGGCCATGAATGCCCTGGATGCCATGTCCGCCGGAGGGGGAAGACTTGCCGTCACCCTTTTCCGGGAGAACCGGTCCGGGCGGGAAGGGGTGGGCGTCCGCCTTCTTGATTCGGGCCCGGGGATCCCCGAGGCCCTTTTAAAAAGGCTGAACGAGCCCTTCTTCACTCACGGCAAGGCCAAGGGAGTGGGGCTGGGCCTCACCATCTGCCGGGACATCGTGGACCGCCACCGGGGATCGCTTCTGATCGAAAGTCCGGCAGGAGGCGGGGTGCGGGCGACGGTCTGGATTCCGTCAAGACAGGAGGGACCATGATTTCGACGATTCTTTTGGTGGAAGACGAGCCGCTCATCCGGGAGGCCTTCGCCCTGCGTCTCTCCGAGCGGGGGTATGTGGTCCAGACGGCCAGGAGCGGCGAGGAGGGGCTGGCCCTTCTCCGGACCTCCCCTCCCGACATCCTGGTGCTGGACATGGTCATGCCGGGGCTGTCGGGCCTCGACCTTTTGAGAGAGGTCCGGGCGGCCGACCTCGAGATCCCCGTGATCCTCCTCACCGCCCGGGGTACCGTGAAGGATGCGGTCGAGGCGATGCGCCTGGGGGCCTTCGACTTCGTCACCAAGAACATCGACATGGACGAACTCTTTCTCTCCCTTTCGAATGCCGCGCGATTCCTCTCCCTCTCCCGCGAGGCCCGCTACTGGACCGGCCGGGAGTCGGGCCGGTACGCCCTCGAGCGGATGGTGGCGGAAAGCCCGGCGGGATCGGATCTCCGGGACCAGGTGGCGGGACTGGCCCCCAACGACCGGGTGACGGTCCTTCTGCAGGGGGAAACCGGAAGCGGCAAGGAGTATGTGGCCAAGGTCCTGCACTACAACGGGCCCTCGGGGGACCGGCCCTTCATCGAGGTGGACTGTCCGGCCATTCCCTCCGAGCTCTTCGAAAGCGAGCTTTTCGGCTACGAGAAGGGCTCCTTCACGGGGGCCGCCGGACGCCGGATCGGGCTCGTCGAGCTGGCCGAGGGGGGAACGGTCCTCTTAGACGAGATCGGGGATCTCCCCCTGCCTCTCCAGGCCAAGCTCCTCCGGGTGATCGAGGAGCGGACGATCCGCCGGGTCGGAGGCGGGGCCCCCTTCCCGGTCGATGTCCGCTTCATGGCAGCCACGCACCGGGACCTGCGGATCGCGGTCCGGGAGGGCCGCTTCCGGGAGGACCTTTTTTATCGCCTCAATGTCGTGACCCTCTCGATTCCCCCCTTGCGGGACCGGCGGGAGGATATCGTTCCCCTGGCCGAACGCTTCCTCCACCAGTCGGCCCAGACCTTGCGGAAAAAGGTCCTCAGGATCTCCCCCTCCGCCCAGCGGCTTCTTCGGGATTATGTCTATCCCGGAAACATCCGCGAGCTTTCGAACCTGATCGAGCGGGCGGTCCTCTTCTGCGGAGGAACCCAGCTCGAGGCCGTCCACTTTCCGCCCGAACTAAGAAACGGCGGCACTCCCCTCCTCCTTCCCTCCACCGCCCCCTCCCCCGAGGATCCCCGTCTCCTCTCCCTCCCGTTCCGGATGGGGGAGGACACCCTCGAGGGGACCGAACGGCGTCTGATTTCGGAGGTTCTCGCCCGATCGGGCGGCAACAAGAGCCGGGCCGCCGAATCGCTGGGGATCAGCCGCTGGGCTCTCGACCGCCGCCTCAAGGGGGAGAGGGAGAGGGAAGAGAAATCACCTGCCGGGGATTCTCCCCCTTCCTCAAAGGCTTCGGCTCCCGCCTCCCGCAGGAACGCCTCCGGCGAAAGCTGACAGGAATCCTTTTTTTCCCTTTGTCCTACCGGAAAACTCCCCGGGCCGGGACGGGGGATGCGAAAAAAAAAGAGGAGGGAATCGCTTCCCTCCTCTTTGGTCCTCCCCCCTTCCGGAGGGAGGATCCCCGAATCCTTTCTCAGTAGGCCTTGGAAAATCCCGCCTCGTCGCCGTAGTTCCACAGCTTCTGGGCCGCCGACCACTTCCATTTCTTCGAAAGGGCGGTCATGAAGGTGTCCACGTCGGCGTCGGTCACCGTCCGTGTCGCCATGAAACGGCAACGGTACCAGTTGACCATCATGAGATCGTCGCTCACGTATCCCGGCCAGACCTTGGTGCCCCGGTTCGAGACGAACTCGATCTTGAAGGCCCCGTAGTCGTCGAACATCGGGATTCCGTCTTCGGTGATGATATAGACATCCACCCCCACAAGGGTGATGGGTTTTGCGGGCCGCTTCGCGCGGCCGGTCGTCGCTTTTGTCAGCATGGAAAAGGCTCCTTCGGTAGGTGGGGTGTCAGACAGTGTCCATGGCCCGGATGATGGCGTCGGCGTATTGGTCGGTCGAGGCGGTCCCACCGGCATCGTATGTGAGCGTCTTGCCTTCGGCCAGGACCTTGTTCATGCCCTTTTCGATCTTTTCTGCAGCGGCCCCTTCGCCAATCCAGCGCAGCATCATCACCCCCGAGAGGAGAACGGCCGACGGGTTGACCTTCTTCATGCCGGCATACTTCGGGGCCGACCCGTGGACGGCTTCGAAGATGGAGCAGTTGTCGCCGATGTTGGCACCCGGCGCAAATCCCAGACCTCCCACGAGACCGGCGCAGAGATCGGAGAGGATGTCCCCGTAAAGGTTCGGCAGCACAAGGCAGTCGAACTGTGCGGGATTTCTCACGAGCTGCATGGAGCAGTTGTCCACGATGATGTCTCCGGCTTCGATCTCGGGATACTTCTTGGCCACTTCCCGGAAGGCCTCGAGGAAGAGTCCGTCGGTCATCTTCATGATGTTGGCCTTGTGGACGCACTGGATCTTCTTGCGCCCGTTGGCCTTGGCCCACTTGAAGGCGAACTCGGCGATACGGACCGATCCCGGCCAGGTGATGACCTTGAGGCATTGGGCCACCTCGTCGGAGACCATGTGCTCGATGGCCGCGTAGGAGTCCTCGGTGTTTTCCCGGAAGGTGAGGATGTCGATCTTGTCCCAGGGGCGCTTGAGCACGGGGATGAGCTTGGCCGGACGGACGTTGGCATACAGGTCGAACATCTTCCGGAGGGTCACGTTGGCGCTCTTGTGGCCCGTGCCGATCGGTGTGGTCGTGGGTCCCTTGATCGCGATCTTGTTCTTCGCGATCGACTTGATCGTCTTTTCGGGGAGAAGCGTTCCGTACTTGTCGAGGCAGTCGAGGCCGATGTCCTCATACTCCCAGGTGATGTCCACGCCGCTGTGGTCGATGATTCTCCGGACCGCCTCGCAGATTTCCGGCCCCGTTCCCTCGCCGGGAAGCATCGTGATGACATGTTTTCCCATCGTTTGAAACCTCCATTCGTCATTCATAAAGATCGCGTGAGTTCCCTGCCTTTCCTCATTGAAAGGAGGGCGTCCGAGGAGCAAAGCAAAAGGGATGCCTAAATTTAAATATAAAATAAATCATCAATATAAAAAGGAATTTAAATCTCTTCCCAGGCAGTCTCCCTCCGTGTGTGCGGAATCGGACCTGAGAAATCGCACGCTCTGGCCCGATATGTGCGAAAACGCTTGGGGTGAGCCGGAGAAGGGGCAAAAAGGGGGCATCAACAAGAGAACCGGAAGGAAGAGGAAACCGGATCCCGCCGGCTTTGCCAACGGACGGCCAAGGCTTGGCGCCTCTCCGGGTATGATATAATGAATCCAATATTCAAGACCGGCCGATGGCCGGAATGTTTCCCCTAGCGAAAGGACCGCCCATTTCCGGACTGACCGGCAACCTCTCGGGCCTCAAGGCCAGCCAGCTCAAATCCCTCTCCCGTCTCCATGGCCGAAAGATCGCTCCCGGCCTCTGGATCACCCCTGAAATCGCGCGCCAGATGGCGCTTCTGAGCCACGAAACCGGACGGCAGATCGCCCTTCTCATTACCCGGGAAGGAACGGTGGCCATGGTCGTGGTCGGGACCGCCCGCGAGGTCTTCCTCTCCGAGCTTCCTCCCTCCCGCTCCGGCGGGCGCTCGCTCCGGGGAGTGCGCATGGTCCACACCCATCTCCAGGGCGAGGGCCTCTCCCAGGACGATTTAAACGACCTGGCCCTGCTCCGCTTCGACGGCATGGTGGCTCTCCAGATGCACAGGGATTCGGGGCTTCTGGACCGGGTGAGCGTCGCGACCATCAATCCCGACCCCCAGGGGGAGCCTCCCTGGATCATCGAGGCCTCCCGCCCGGTGACGCCGGAGAGCCTGTCGGCCGGCGGCCGGATCGAGGCTCTGGAGGAGGAGCTCTCCAGAAGCCTCTCCGCGGCCATGAAAAAGACCACGGGACAGGAACGGGCCCTCCTTGTCTCCGTCTCGCCCGATTCCCTCTCCGACCAGGAGGATGCCCTGGCCGAACTCTCCGAGCTCGCCCGCTCCGCCGATGTCGATGTCCTGGGGGTGGTCCGGCAGCGTCTCGCCCGCTACCACCCCACGACCCTCATGAGCCTCGATCGTCTCAAGTCTCTTCTGATCCACGCGCTCCAGGTCCATGCCACCCTGATCATCTTCGAACAGGAGCTCTCCCCGAACCAGGTCCGGAAGATTGCGGAGATGACCGAACTCAAGGTGATCGACCGGACCCAGCTCATCCTGGACATCTTTGCCCGGCGGGCGCACAGCCGCGACGGAAAGCTCCAGGTCGAGCTGGCCCAGCTCAAGTACCTTCTCCCCCGCCTCTTCGAACGCTCCACCGCCCTCTCCCGCCTGACGGGGGGCATCGGCGGACGGGGACCGGGAGAGACCCGGCTCGAGGAAGACCGGCGACGGGTCCGGGACCGGATCGCCTCCCTCACCCAAAGACTCCGCCATCTCGAGGTGGAGCGCGCCGAACGCAAGAGCCGCCGCCGGGAGGCGGCGCTCCCTGTCGTCTCGCTCGTGGGCTATACCAACGTCGGAAAATCCACCCTGCTGAACCGCCTCACCAAAAGCCAGGTTCTGGTGGAAGACAAGATGTTCGCGACCCTCGACCCCACGACCCGGCGCCTCCGGTTCCCCCGGGAGCGGGAGATCATCCTGACCGACACCGTGGGGTTCATCCGGGATCTTCCCGCCGATCTCCGGAGGGCCTTCATGGCCACCTTCGACGAGCTCCGGGACGCCGACCTGATCGTCCATGTGACCGATGCCTCCCACCCCCAGTGCGACCTCATGGTCGAACGGGTGGAGACGATCCTCCGGGAGATGGATCTCCACCGGATTCCGACTCTCCTCCTCTTCAACAAGTGCGACCAGATCTCCGCCGATACCCGGCGCATCCTCGAACTCCGCTACCCGGGGGCGGTCTTCGTCTCGGCCCTGGATCCCGAGAGTCTAAGACCCCTTGAGAGGATCCTCGAGGCCCGCCTCTTCGAAAAACCGCTCGAATCGCTGGTGGCCGGAGGCTCCGACTGATGGTTGTCCTTCCGGTTCCCGGCCACCTCTGCCGGGAGTGCGGACTCTGCTGCCGGTTTTCCGATCCCTCCGTGCTCACCCCCTGGGCCGTCCGGCCGGGGGAGGACACCCTCCCCCCGCCCTTTCGTCCCCCGAAACCCCTGGCCCTGATTCCCGGGGCCGGACGGATGGATCTTCCCGTGCTGGTCTGCGACGCCTTGAGCTCCGACTCCTACCGGTGCGCCTTCTGGGGGAGCCACCCCGCCGACTGCCGTCTCTATCCCCTTGTCCTGGTCTACAGGGACGAAGGCTTTCTCCTGGCCCTCGACCCCGACTGTCCCTTTGCCGCCCGGGAGCCCCATTCCTTTTTTCTCGACTGGGCCACCCGGTTTCGGGAGGAGGAATGGAAAAGGCTTCCGCGGGCCTCTGTCCCGGTGCTTTCCGAACTTGCCCGTTCGGAAGACCGTCCCCACTACCGGCCCGTCCTCTCCCTGCCCGAACCGGAAGGGCCGATGCCGTCATGACCGGAGGGCGGAAGGGTCTCTCCCCGGCCCGTCTCCGAAGGTACCTCTCCGCCTGCGGGAAGGCTCCCTTTTCCTGGCGGCATCCTGCCGCCCATCACCTCTTCTCCGACCGCCTCTCTCTCTTCCTGTGCGAGACCCGCTCCGCCGGGGAGGTCCTGATGGGAGAGACCTCCGACGGGGTCCTCTTCCTCCCCGTTCCCCCTCCCCCCCTCCTTCGTCCGGAACCGGGCCTTCCTGACCGGGGGAGGCTCCTTGGCGCTCTTTTCCGTGAGATGGCCGCCAAAAACCCGGGCCGGCCCTCTCCCTTTCTCGAAAACTGCCCCATGGGAGCCCTGGCCTCCGGTCCTTTCCGGATCGAACCCTCCGAACGCGAATATCTGGTGGCGGCCCCGCACCTTCTCGACCCCCGCGGCGAGGCGGGCCGCCAGACGAGATGGGAGAGGAACCGCTTTCTCCGGGACCATCCGGCGGCTGGGGTCCGCCCTGTGGGCCCGGAAGAGGCTCCGGCCCTCCGTCCTTTTGTGGCAGAATTTGTCCGGATGAAAATGGGGGCCGAGCCCGGATCCCTCCAGGAGCTTTTGGCCCTTGACATGGGACAGGCCTTCGAACGGGCCCTTCTTCTGGGGGCCGGAAGGGAGATCGAGGGATGGGTGTTGGAAGAGAGGGGGAGGATCCTGGGGCTTCAATGGTACGGTCGCTGGGAGGGGGAAGAGACTCTGGTCTGTTTTCTCGAGGCCCGGAAGCCGGGGGTCTCGAACCTGGGAGGCCTCATGACCCGCCTTGTGCTCGAAGCGGCCGGGTCGGGGATCCGATGGGTGAATCTCATGGGAGGAGGAGGACTGGGAGAGGTGGAGCGGGCCAAGCGTCTCCGCCCCCATCACCTGGTCCTTCCTCTCTTCCGGGTCTTTCCGGACTAGCCCTCCAGGGCCTCTCCCCCGAGGATTTCGGCGAGGATCCGTGAGGCCCCGGGAAGATCGGGAAGGTTTTTCCCGAAGACCCGGATGATTTCCTGGCGGACCGGGATCCCTTCCAGCATTTCAGCAAGGAGCGTCTCTCCCACCCGGCCGGAGAGGGGGTCATAGATCTCGAGGGCGGAGGCCCCCTCCTGGGCGGGATTTTCCGGGCGTGCATCCCGGCTCGCCACATCGACGGTGATCTCCCCGTCGCCCAGGAGATACCCCCTCTTTTCGGCCTCTTTGCGGATCTCCCCCGCGTCGGGAATCTTTTTCCGGCGTCCTCCGGGTCCGGTCCGGACCCGTTCGTAGACCAGCTCCCAGGCCTTTTCCCGGGCCAGGAACCGGCGCCAGCCTTCCCCGAGCCGGCGAAGGAGCGGACTATGGGCGGTGGGCCAGTCCCGGACGTGTTCCAGCAGAAAATGGTCGGTCAGGGTCCGGAAGCGGTCGAGGTCGGAGGCGGGGTCGCGGGGAAGGAGCTCCCGGAGGGTTTCTCCCAGGAGTTCCCGGAGGGCCAGGTCGAAGGCCCGGGTCGTGCGGTGGAAGTAGATCTGGGCATACATGTACCGGCGGATCTGGATGAACTGCTCGAAGACCCCGAGTCCGGCCCGGTGAAGGACCAGGCGTCCCTTCTGGAAATGGGTGTAGTAGAGGAGCCGTTCGAGGTCCACAGGACCTGCGGATACGCCGCACATGTAGCTGTCCCGAAGGACGTAGTCGAGGTTGTCGACGGTGAAGATCCCCGAGTAGAGGGGCTTGAGGGCCGAAAGGAGGGGGAGGTCCTCCGGGACCGGGTTCGGTCCCTTCCCCTTTCCGACCAGATAGGCGATCCAGTCGGCCGAAAGGCGTTCGCCCGGGGCGAAGGCTCCGGAGAGACCCCGGTCGATCCGTTCGATGACCGGCCGGAGCGGTCCCCGTATCAGGATCTGGCTCATCTGCTCGTGGGAGCGTCCGAAGCGGGGAATCCCGACATTCTCGTCGAAAAAGTGGCAAAAGGGCCCGTGGCCGGTGTCGTGCAGGAGGGCTGCGACACGGAGGAGGGTTTCGAAGAAGGGAAGGGAGAAGTTCCCGGAAAGGGCGGGATAGAGCTGGCGGGCAAACCGGCCGGCCACGTGCATCGCCCCCAGGGAGTGGGAAAAACGGGTATGTTCGGCCGAAGGGAAGACGAACCGGGCACTCTGGAGCTGGTAGATCGACCGGAGCCGCTGGACCCAGGAATGGTCGATCAGATCCCGCTCGGTGGTTCCGGTCGGCCCCGCCGGGGTGTCGACGAAGGAGAGATAGCCGTGGACGGGGTCGGAGACCAGGGAGATGCCGTCGTACGGCAAGGAGAGGGAAGAATCGGGCATCAGAAAGGTCTGTCCTTCGGATTTCGGATCCGGCAAAGAACGGTCATAAGCCGAGTTCTGTCGAGGGTGGCCATTACTCTGGGACCAGGGTTACCCCGGGCCTCAAGCGACCTTACCCGGAGGCGTGGGCCGGGCCGGCCTTCCGCATGACTGCGAGCCTCCCTATTTGGTCTTGCACCGGGCGGGGTTTACCATGCCGTCTCCGTCACCGGAGACGCGGTGAGCTCTTACCTCGCCTTTTCACCCTTACCGGACGAAGGTCCGGCGGTTTGTTTTCTGTGGCACTGTCCTTCCTGTCGCCAGGACTGGGTGTTACCCAGCGCCCTGCCCTTTGGTGCTCGGACTTTCCTCCCGGACCCGTGAAGGGTCCGGGCGGCCACCTGCCCGTCTTTGGTCCGGATCCGAATTGCGAAGGAAGCCAACGCCTGAGGTTCAACTCCTTGGCTGGGCATCCTCCATGAAAAGCCATCGCTGGCAGTGGAGACACGGGACGATTTTCTGCCGTTTCTTGACCTCGGTCAGCGTCCGGGGCGGCAGGGTCATCCGGCAGACCTCGCATGTCCCGTTCAGGATGCGGGAGACCACCAGGCCGTTTCTGTGGGACTGGCGCAGCCGTGTGTACTGCTGGAAGAGGGGATCGGGGAACTGGTCCGCAAGAAGGGTTTTTTCCTCCTCGAGGCCCCGGATCCGGTCCATCCGGGAGCCGCTCTCTTCCTCGGCGGCCGTCCGGAAGGCGGAAAGCTCCTCCTGCTTTGCCGCAAAATCCTTCTCCCGGTCCTTCAGCGCCTTTTCGAGATTTTCCTGGGTCTCCATGATCCGGAGGATCTCGTCCTGGAGGCGTTCGACCTCGTCGCGGCGGAACTCCATCTCGGCCAGATAGGCCTGGATTTCCCGGGAATGCTTGAGTTCCTTGTTCTTTTTCTTGTTCTCGGAGATGAGGTGTTCGTTGGTCCGGAGCTCCTCCTCCCGGTCGCGCCGGTCCCGGGCCAGGCGGAGGATTTCGTTCCTTTCGGACTCCATGAGCTGTGCCAGGGCCTCGAGACTCTCTTCCCTCCTATGAAGGGCGTCGCGGCTTGCCTCGATTTCCTGGGTGATGTGGGCCAATTCGCTGTCGATCGACTGCAACCGATAAACCAGGGCCAGCGTGTCCTGGACCGAAGGTCCCACGTCCAAGTGACCTATCCTTTCCATCTCTTTAGTTTGTATGGTGGGCCCACCAGGATTCGAACCTGGAACCAACCGGTTATGAGCCGGCAGCTCTGCCGTTGAGCTATAGGCCCATTCGTGAACGCCTTCCCCTCCTACCAGTCCAGGAAACTCTTGAGGTGGTTGCTCCGGCTCGGATGGCGAAGCTTTCTTAAGGCCTTGGCCTCGATCTGCCGGATCCGTTCGCGGGTCACGTCAAAGTCCTGGCCGACCTCCTCCAGGGTGTGGTCGGTGGACTCCCCGATGCCGAACCGGAGCCGGATCACCTTTTCCTCCCTGTCTGTGAGGGACGAGAGGGCCTGCCCGATCTTTTTCACCAGGTCATACCGGACCGCCGAGTCGATCGGGGAGATGGTCTTCTTGTCCTCGATGAAATCTCCCAGATGGCTATCTTCTTCTTCTCCGATGGGAGTTTCAAGAGAAATCGGTTCCCGTGCGATCTTCAGGACCCGCCGGACCTTGTCCACCGGCATCTGCATCTCCTTGGCCAGCTCTTCGGGGAGCGGCTCCCGCCCGAGTTCCTGGACGAGGTGGCGGCTTGTCCGGATCAGCTTGTTGATGGTTTCGATCATGTGGACCGGGATCCGTATGGTCCTGGCCTGGTCGGCGATCGCCCGGGTGATCGCCTGGCGGATCCACCAGGTGGCGTAGGTCGAAAACTTGAAGCCCCGCTTGTATTCGAACTTGTCCACCGCCTTCATCAGGCCGATGTTCCCTTCCTGGATGAGGTCGAGGAACTGGAGTCCCCGGTTGGTGTAGCGCTTGGCGATGGAGACGACGAGCCGGAGGTTGGCCTTGATGAGCTCGGCCTTTGCCTCCCGGACCTTCTCCTCGCCCCGGAATATCTGCTGGAGGCTTTCCTTGGCTTCGGAGGGGGAGAGCAGGGTTTCGACCTCGAGGTGGGCAATCCGGTCGTGAGCCTTTTCGAACTGTTCGTAAAGCTCCCGCTTTTCCGGCTCGATGGAGGGCTCCTCCGTGCCGTCTCCCAGGCGCCGGAGAATCTCGTCCCGGGTGTGTCCGATCTTTCGCCGGGACTGTTCGAGCTGGCGTTCGGTCTCCTCGAACTGGCCGACCACGTCCCGCAGTTTCTCGACCAGAATGTCGATCTGCTTCTGCTGGAGATGCATCTCCAGGATGACCTCGACCACCTCGTGACGGATCTTCCGGAGGCGTTCCCGCAGGGCCCGCTTCTTCGACTGGTCCTTGAGGACCGTCTTCATCTCCTGGGAGATCTCGTTCATCTTCTGGAACTGCTCCTCGATGCGCGAGGCCTGGGCGATGAAGGTTTCGGTCGCTTCGCGAAGGACCGGAGACTTCCCTTCCTCGGACTCCTCCTCCTCGTCCACGTCGACCACGTCGCGGATGCCGATCACGCCTGTCTGGACCCGGTCCCGGAGTCCAAGAATGCTCTGGATGGAGAGGGGAATGCCGAAGAGGAAGGAAAAGACCTCGGTCTTCCCCTCTTCGATCCGCTGGGCGATCCGGATCTCCCCGTCCCGGGTGAGAAGGGGGACCGACCCCATCTCCTTGAGGTAGAGACGGACGGGGTCGTCGGTCCGGACGGCGGCAGAAAGGGCGGCCTCATGGGCCTCCTCCGCATCCTCCTCGGACTCGAGTGCCAGGGTCTCGAGCTCTTCCAGAATCTCCTCTTCCTCGCCCTCCATCTCTCCGAACTCGCCCTGTTCCGACTCGTCTCCCACGATGTCGATGTTCATGTCCCCGAAGTAGGTCAGGATCGAGTCCATTTCCTCCGAATCCACGGCCTCTGTGGGAAGGGCGTGGTTCAGTTCGTCATAGGTCAGATATCCCCGTTCTTTTCCAAGATTGATCAGATCCTTCATTTCGCTGATGCGTTCGTTCTTTGCCATTCATTCTCCCCTAATAGGCTTGTTGCCTGCCGGCCCCGGCTTCCTCCCTTCGGAGAGTCACGGGACGGGCATTTTTCCGCGAGAGGCGGCGGATCGCCGTACAGACGTCGTCGAGGCGCACCTGCCGGGACCCCGGGTCCGAAGGCAGGTCATACCACTGTTTCCAGAGAAAGGCGTCCCTTCTGAGAAGGTCGTGGAGCGAGGCCGAGGGATCGTCTTCCAGGATCCAGAGATCATCGAGAATTCCCGAAAGGGAGGGGTCGTCGATGAAGGAAAAGTCCTCACGCTTCCAAAGCTCCTTCGGATGGGGGGTCCCTCCGTCGACCCAGAGGCGTGCCAGTTCGACGAGGATGTTCCGCCAGGCCAGCCCCCGGTTGTTGAGGTTCGCGGGATCGGGGTCGCCCTTTTTCGCCGTCTCCCGGGTGTGGGCCGACTCTCCCGAGAGAAGCTGCATGGCCAGAAGGTCCTTCATGGTGTCGAGAAGGATGGCGCCCTGTTCCAGAAGCTGTTCCTGGACCTCAAGGTCAGGAAAGGCCCGGACCATGGAGAGAAAATCGGCGACAAGAGAGGATTTCCCCTCTCCTCCCCGGTCCTTCCTGATCCTTGCGATGGAGGCCGCAAGCCAGTCGAGGACAAAATCCCCCATCGGAAGGGCCCCCTCAAGGGCTCGCCTGACCCCCGTGGCCCCTTCCCGGACGATCCACTGGTCGGGATCGGTTCCGTCGGGAAGCCAGACCGCCCGGAAGACGAGATCGGGATCCCAGAGGAACCGGCTGATGATCCGGACGGCGGCATCCCGTCCCGCGCGGTCTCCGTCGAAGAGGAGGATGACCTCCCGGGCATGACGCTTGAGGAGGGAGACATGGGCGGGCCCCAGGGCTGTGCCCAGCGGGGCCACCACCCCGCCGATCCCTTCCTGCGAGAGACGCATCACGTCAAAATATCCCTCGACCACCAGGGCGCGTTCCTCCCTTTTCAGGGCCTCCGCGGCCTGGTCGAGGCCGAAGAGGATTTCCCGTTTCCGGAAGTAGGGGGATTCGGCCGAATTCAGATATTTCGGGAAGCGGGAACCGGGTTCGATGAGTCGTCCCCCGAATCCCGAGGGAGCCTGTCCCGGCCTCTCCCGGATCGGGATCATGATCCGGTTCCGGAAGAGGTCACCCGCCCGCTCGCCCCCGGTGGCCCCGGTGGAAGGGCCCCGGCGGATCATGCCGGCCTCTTCGAGGACTTCGGCGATCCCGGTGGCCCCCCCTCCCGGAGTCTTGCTGCCGGCCTTTAGGGTGGTGGAAAGGACGGAGGCGCCATTGGCCCAGCCCAGGGAGAATCGTCCTAGGGTCTCCTCGGTCAGTCCGCGGGTCTCCAGAAGGTAGCGCCGGGCCTCCTGTCCTTCCGGTGAGGCCAAGGCCTTCCGGTAGATTCCTTCGGCGAAAAGCATGGCCTGGCGGAAGCGTTCCCGGCGATCCCTGTCCTCCGCCGTTCCCCGTTCAGGCACGGGAATGCCGGCAAGGGCCGCAAGATGGCGCACCGCCTCGCCGAAAGACTTGTGCTCAAGTTTTTCGACCAGGCGAAAGACGTCTCCTCCGGCATGGCACCCAAAGCAGTAGTAGAGCTGTTTGTCGGGATCAATTTGAAAGGAGGGGGACTTTTCGTCATGGAACGGGCAGAGCCCCACCCATTTTTGTCCGCGTTTTCGGAGGTTGACATAGCGCGAGGCAACCTCTGCCAGATCGGTTGCGCGCCGGACTGACTCAACCCATTCATCCGCCATAGTGCGATCCGATCGATTGGTGCCGGTCTCTTCCCTGGGTCCCCTCAGAGGATCCGGAAGGAAATGGCCTAAGAACCCAGGGCTGCCTTGACCTTCTGGCTGACGACACGGTTGTCGACCCGTCCCTTCGTCCGGGGAGCGAGCCATTGCATCACCGCCCCCATCCCCTTGGGTCCCGAGACCCCCGTCTCCCGGAGGGCCTCCGTAACCAGGCGGTCGAGGTCGGCCTCGGAGAGGGGTTCGGGGAGATAGGCCTTGAGAATGCCCTTTTCGGCCCGCTCCTTGTCCGCCAGATCGGACCGTCCTCCCTTTTCGAAGCCTTCGATGGACTCGTCCATCTTGCGGATCATGGAGGCGATGGTTTCGATGATCTCCTCATCGGTCAGGACGGCCCCCTTGCCCTTCTCGATTTCGCGGTTCTTGATCTGGGCCATCAGGAGCCTGAGAACGGAGAGACGCGTGGTTTCCCTCGCGCGGAGGCTGTCTTTCTGGTGGTCGAGTATCTGTTCCCGAAGTCCCAAATCATCCGCCCTTTCTGAAGAGTGTGTTGCCGGACTCTGTTAGCGGATGGCCAGACGAGCTCTCTTGAGGGCCTTTTTCCGGGCGGCCAGGGCCTTCTTCTTGCGCCGGACGGAGGGCTTTTCGTAGTGTTCCCGTTTCTTGACGTCGGAGAGGATCCCCGCCTTCTCGCACTGCTTCTTGAAGCGCTTGAGGGCGCTCTCAAAGGATTCGTTTTCCTTGACCCGTACACCTGTCATAAAATAAGCTCCTCCGTTTATAAGATAAACCAAGACTGTTCATTGTATCCTGAAACAGGCCATTTGTCAAAGTGACTCATCCCGGGGGCCAGCCCAAGGGGCGTCCCGCCAGGAGGTGGAGGTGAAGATGTCCCACCGTCTGGCCGCCCTCCCTTCCGGTGTTGATGACCAGGCGGTAGCCCTTCCGGTCGATCCGGCGTTCCCCGATGAGCCCCAGCGCGCTTGTAAAGAGGTCGGAAAGCTCCGAAGAGGCCCCGTCGTCCTTCATGAACTCCCCGATATCGGCGGCGTGGCGGCGGGGAATGACGAGGGCATGGAAGGGGGCCTGGGGCATGATATCGGCGATGATCAGGGTCTTCTCCGTCTGCCAGAGGGGGGTGGACGGGATCTCTCCCCGGAGGATGCGGCAGAAGAGGCAGTCGGCGGGCGGAGGGGAATTCGGGGTCATGGGATCTCCTTCGGGTTGGGATTTTTCTCCAGGCGTTCCCGCTTTTCGGTCAGGCCCCCCTTTCCGGTCCGCCGGTCGAGTTCCTCCATGACGGTCTTCCAGGGGATCCCGGTCCGTTCCATGGTGACCAGGAGGTGAAAGATCAGATCGGCCATCTCGGACCGGATCGCCTCCGGATTGCCTTCGTAGACCGCCGCCATGATCTCTCCCGACTCCTCGACAAGCTTCTTGAGAAGGGAGCTTGGGGGGCCGGACAGAAGGCGCGCGACATAGGAGGTGCCGGGATCCTGGGTTCTTCGGTCCCGGATCACCTGAAGGAGGCGGTCCAGGGTTTCGAAGGCAGGGCGGGGGGCCAGGGCCTTAAAGAGGGTGCGCCCGTCGAAGCAGCTTTCGGTTCCGGTGTGGCAGGTCGGCCCCTCCGGATCGGCCATGACCAGAAGAGTGTCACGGTCACAGTCCCAGAGTATTTCCCGGACCAAAAGAAAGTGGCCCGAGCTCTCCCCCTTCGTCCACAGGCGTCCTTTGGAGCGGCTGAAAAAAGTGACGCGGCCTGTCCGGAGTGTGGTCTCGAGGGCTTCGCGGTTCATGTAGCCCAGCATGAGGACCTTTCCCGTATCCGCATTCTGGATGATGGCCGGGAGAAGCGTCTGGTCGTCGCCAAAGGGGTCGGTTAAGCGGTCTTGCCCGGTCATGGGGTCTCTCCCGTTTCGTCCTGAAAGGGGGGCCGGACCTGGGCCCCCGCTTCGAAGAGTCTCCGGCGCAGGTCCCGGAGATCGATGGTCCCGAAATGGAAGAGGCTTGCCGCCAGGGCGGCGTCGGCGCCGGCCTCGAAGGCCTTCCGGAAGTCCTCCATGGTGCCGGCCCCTCCGGAGGCGATCAGGGGGACCTCCACTGCCCGGCTTACCGTTTCTATGAGGGCCAGATCGTACCCCTCCCCTGTTCCGTCCCGGTCCATGGAGGTGAGCAGGATCTCTCCGGCCCCGGCCTGCACCCCTTCCCTGATCCATTCGATGGCGTCCCGGTCTGTGGGGCGGGTCCCCCCGTGGGAATAGACGCGCCAGGAGGAGCCTTCCCGCTTGACGTCGACCGCCAGGACGATGCACTGGGAGCCGAAGCGGAGGGCTCCCTCGGTCAGAAGGGACGGGTTGGCCAGGGCGGCCGAGTTTAGAGAGACCTTGTCGGCTCCGCAGTTGAGCGCCCGCCGGATCTCCTCCACCGACCGGATTCCGCCTCCGACGGTGAGGGGAAGGAAGACCCGGCTGGCGGTTTTTTCCACGATTTCAAAAAGGGTTCCCCGATTTTCCACCGAGGCCCCGATGTCGAGAAAGCAAAGTTCGTCGGCCCCCAGGCGGTCATAGAGGGCGGCGGTCTCGACCGGGTCTCCCGCATCCCGGAGCGCCTCGAAGCAGACCCCCTTGACCACGCGCCCCCCCTTCATGTCGAGGCAGGGAATGATCCTTTTTTTCAGCATGCCGTCTCTCCCGGGGATCCGGACTTCGACACTGACAGGGCCCGGGCGAGATCCACCGCCCCGGTGTAAAGGGCCCGGCCCACGATGGCGCCGGCGACCCCGGCCTCGGAAAGGGCGATGATGTCGGACAGGCCTCCGATCCCACCGCTTGCGATCACAGGAACAGGAAGGCTCCCGGCAAGGTCCCGGTAGACCTCGAGATTGGGCCCCGCAAGCATGCCGTCCTTCAGGATGTCGGTGTAGACGAAGCCGGCCACGCCCCTTTTGGCCAGGGCGGCCATGGTCTCCCGGGGGTCTCCGGCCGCCTCCTCGATCCAGCCCGAGACGGCGATCCGCCCATCTCTGACATCGAGACCCACATAGAAGCGACCCGGGTGGTGTTTTAGCATGGCGGCAAGGAAGTCCGGGTCGGTCAGAGCCCCCGTTCCCAGCACAAGCCGTTCCACTCCCCGTTCGAGATAGCGGGCGGCCGCCTCGAGTGTCCGGATGCCCCCGCCCACCTGGACCTTTCCGGGAAAGTGGCCGACGATTTGTTCGATGGCGGACAGGTTCGAGACCTTCCCGCTTTTGGCTCCGTCGAGGTCCACCACATGGAGCCATCGGGCACCCTGGCGGGCAAATGAGACCGCCACAGCCGTCGGATCGGTCCCGTAGACGGTGGAGCGGTCGAAGTCGCCCTGTGAAAGGCGGACGACCAATCCTTCCTTAAGGTCGATTGCAGGATAGATCTCCATCAGAGGGCTCCAAAGTTTTTGAGGAGGGTGAGACCGGTCCGCTGGCTTTTTTCCGGATGAAACTGCATGGCCACGACCCGGGAGAGGCCGACCATGGAGGGATAGGTCTCATGGTAGTCGGTCTCGCCCAGGACGATCGACCGTTCGGGGGTCCGGACGTGGAAGGAGTGAACGAAATACAGGTCGGGTTCCGGAGGAAGTCCCTGCCATATCGGATGAGGGGCCCTCCTTTTGACTTCGTTCCACCCGATCTGGGGCACCTTTCCCCGGTTCGGGTCGAAGGGGACCACACTTCCCGGAAAGATCTCCAGTCCCCGATGGGTTCCGAACTCGTGGCTCTCTCCGAAGAGGAGCTGCATGCCCAGGCATATGCCCAGGAAGGGCCGGTCTCCGGAGATCCAGCCCCTGAGCGCGGGGATCCAGCCTGCCTTTTCGAGGCGGGCGATCCCTTCCCCGAAGGCCCCGACCCCCGGAAGGACGAGATGGGTCGGGTCGAAGGCCAGGAAGGAGGCCTCCGGGTGAGAAGCGATCTGCACCCGATGGCCCGAGGCCTCCAGGGCCTTGGAGACGGAATGGATGTTTCCCATTCCGTAGTCGATCACCACCGTCCTTGGAGCCTTTGCCATCAGAGGCTTCCCTTGGTCGAGGGAACGCCCGTCTGTCGGGGGTCCCTGGCGCAGGCAATGCGCAGGGCCCGGGCGAAGGCCTTGAAGACCGCCTCGGCCTTGTGGTGGGTGTTCCGTCCGGAGAGGAGGTGGAGGTGCATCGTGAAGCGACCCTTCTGGGTCAGTGCCTGGAAGAAGTCCTCGAGGAGATCGATGTCGAAGTCCCGGACGCGTTCTCCCCGTTCGGAGGGGAGGTCGTAGGCGAGGAAGGGGCGGCCGGAGAGATCGATGACGACCCGGGCCAGCGCCTCGTCGAGAGGGGCGTAGAAGAAGCCGAACCGGTTGATTCCCGCTCGGTCCCCGAGAGCGGTGTCAAGAAGACTTCCCAGGAGCAGTCCGGTGTCCTCGACGGTATGGTGCCAGTCGACCTCCAGATCCCCTTCGGCCTGGAGGGAGAGGTCGAGGAGACCGTGGCGGCAGACCTGATCGAGAAGATGGTCGAAGAAGGGCATTCCTGTGCTGATTCTGGCCTGTCCCGTCCCCTCGATCAGGAGGTTTCCTTCGATTGTTGTTTCCCGGGTGTGGCGGGAGAGGGAGGCCCTCCGGAGAGGCCCCTCCCGGGATTCCGTCAGATGGGGTTCGGTCATGGCTGTCCTTTCAAAATGAGGGCGAGGGTCGATGCAAACCGGTCGTTCTCCTCACGTTTTCCGATCGTGACGCGCAGGCATCCGGCCAGCAAGGGATGCTGCCGGCTGACGTCCCGGACGCAAATGCCCTGGAGGGCGAGTTTCTGGGCGACAAAAGAAGGATCCGTTCCTGCGATCCGGACCAGAAGGAAGTTCGCGCTCGAGGGAAGGGGCGTCACCCCGGAGATATTCTGGAGACGCTCCCTGAGCTCCTCTCTTAGGCCAACGATCACCCGGACCTGGGCCTCAAGGACAGGAAAGGACTCGCGGCAGATGAGGGTGGCCGCCCGCTGCGTCAGGATGTCGAGATTGTAGGGGAGGCGAATCTTGTCGAGCTCGGAGACGATCCTGGGGTCGGCCGCGAGGATCCCGAGCCGGAGGGCCGCGAGTCCCATCTTGGAGAGGGAGCGGAGGATCATGAGGGAGGGGCAGGTCTCCCGGAGGGAAAGGAGGGTATTTCCGGAAAAGGGAAAGTAGGCTTCATCGACCAGAATTCCCCCGGGGAATTCCCGGCAGAGGCCTTCCACGACCCGGGAGTCGAGATCGCGTCCGGTGGGGTTGTTGGGGTGGGAGAGGACAATCAGGGAAGGCCTGAGCCTTTTGACAGCCTCGAGGAGCCTCTCCGGGTCGAGGGAGAAATCCTTCTCGAGGGGTACGGTCCCGACAGGACGACCCGTGATGCGGGCAAGGAGGCGGTACATCGAGAAGGTGGGTTCGGCCAGGAGAATGGGTCCCGGCGTCAGGAGAAAGAGATTCTGGAGAATCTCGTCGGAGCCGTTTCCCAGAAAAATATTGTCGGAAGGGAGTCCGAAAAGTCTTTTTCCGAGAAGATCCCGAAGTTCGGAGGCTCCTCCGTCGGGATACCGGTTCAGGGGAAGGCGCGCCAGATCCTCTCCCAGCCTCCGGTGAATCTCGGGGGGAAGGTCGAAGGGGTTTTCCATGGCATCAAGACGGAGGGTCCCTTCGGGAACGGGCTCCTTCTTTATCCCCGACTCGGCCCGGATTTCGGGACGGATCCAGTCCCGACAGAGGTCATCGGTCATGGGGGGATCCTTTCCGCCGGAACGCTGCCGACCGGGCATGGCCCTCGAGCCCCTCGGCCCGGGCCAGGATTTCCGAGACCTCGAGAATCCGCTCGAGGTCGCCGACCCTCTCCCCCCCGATGAGGCTCGTCCGCTTCATGAAGGTCTCGACCGAGACGGGGGAGGCGAAGCGGGCTGTCCCGTTGGTCGGAAGGACATGGCTTGGCCCGAAGCAATAGTCTCCTGCCGCCTCGGGGACGGAGTGTCCCAGGAAGATCGCTCCGGCGTTCCTGATCCTTCCTGCGAGCTCTCCCGGATTTGTGACGGCCAGTTCGAGATGTTCCGGGGCGATGAGGTCGACAAGGCCCGGGGCCAGGTCAAGAGAGGCCAGGGTGAGGATAGCGCCGAACTCTTCGAGGGAGGTGCTCGCGATCTCCCGTCGGGGGAGGGTCTCAAGCTGTCGTCCGAGCTCCTCCAAAACCCTTCCGGAAAGCTCCTCCGAATCGGTCAGGAGGACGGCCGAGGCCTGGGTGTCGTGTTCGGCCTGGGCCAGAAGGTCGGCGGCGATGAACGCGGGATCCGCCGAACTGTCGGCAACGATGAGAACCTCGGTGGGGCCGGCGATCATGTCGATGGCAATGGTTCCGTAGAGCTGGCGTTTGGCCTCGGCCACATAGCGGTTCCCCGGGCCCACGATCTGGTCGACGGCCGGAAGGCTCTCCGTTCCGAAGGCCAGGGCGGCGATGGCGTGGACCCCTCCGACCGGGAAGATCCTGTCCACGCCGGCCGCATGGCAGGCCGCGAGGACGACGGGGTCGATGGCTCCGGGCCCCCCCGGCGTGATGACGGAGATTTCCCGGACTCCGGCCACCCGGGCGACGGTGGCCGTCATCAGGACGGTGGAGGGATAGAGGGCGGTTCCCCCCGGAACGTAGACGGCCACCCGGTCGATGGGGGTCCAGCGGCATCCGGCCCTTTCGGGGGAGGGGGCCAGGTCCCGGAGATCGTCCCGGAGCCGGTGGTGGTAGTCTGAAATCCGGTTTCTGGCAAAGGAGAGGGCGTCTTTCAGGGAGGGAGCCAGCGAATTCCAGGCATTTTCGGCAACGGACAGGCCCACCTCGAGATCCGCCCGGCCTCCGGTAAAGCCGTCGAGGGTCCGGGCCCATTCGAGAAGGGACTCGTCCCCTCCGGAGCGGACGGAGGAGATGATTTCGGAGACCCTTTCCCGGACCCGTTGGGCCTCCTTGTCCCGGCCCCGGGAAAGGATACGGGCGAGGGCCTTCTTGCCCTCGTCGTGCGATTCTACCCGCGAGATCAGTCTCTTCATGAAAGGAGCCTCCGGGTCCCTGGCGGCGGTCACCCCGAGATGACCGGCTTGGGGGGGATGTGGGGCCTGAGCCGTTCGACGATCTCCATGACTGTCCTGTTCCTGAGGGACCAGGAGGCCCGGTTGACGATGAGGCGGGCGGTCGACGGAAGAATCTCCTCGACGATCTCGAGGCGGTTTTCCCGGAGGGTCCGTCCCGTTGCCACAAGGTCCACGATCTGGTCCGCCAGCCCCGTCTGGGGCGCAAGCTCAAGGGACCCATAGAGCTTCAGGATCGAGACGGGGATTCCCCGCGCCAGAAAATGCATCTCGGCAAGCCTCGGGTATTTGGTGGCGATCCGAAGGGCCCGATTTTCCGTCCCCTCCCGCGAGGATCCCTCCGGACGGGCCACGACCAGCCGGCAGAATCCCACATTGAGATCAAGGGGTTCGATCATCTCCCGATTCTGCTCTTCGATCTGGTCCCGGCCCACGATTCCCATGTCGGCCCCTCCATGTTCCACATAGGCGATCACATCGCTCGAGCGGACAAGGAGGAGGCGAAGGGAGCCGTCGTCGGAGCGGCAGGTCAGGGCGCGGGGATTCCGGCGATATTCGGCAAATCCCCATCCTCCTTTTTCAAAAAGCGCCAGGAGATCATCAAACATCTTGCCCTTGGGAAGGGCGAGAACGAGGGCGGGAGATTTTATGGCTGATCCTCCTGGACGCGCTTGATCCGGGCCCCGAGCAATTCAAGCTTCCTTTCGATGGATTCGTAGCCCCTGTCGATATGGTACACCCTCTTGATCTCCGTCTCTCCTTCCGCCACCAGTCCGGCCAGGACAAGTCCGGCTGAGGCCCGAAGGTCGGAGGCCATCACGATCGCCCCTTCCAGGCGGCTCCCTCCCCGGACCAGGGCCTGGGAGCCATGGATTTCGATCTCGGCCCCCATCCGGTTCATCTCCATGACATGGGTGAAGCGGTTTTCGAAGACCGTTTCTATCATCGAGGAGGAGCCGCTGGCGGTGGCCATCAGCGGGAGAATCTGGGCCTGCATGTCGGTGGGAAATCCGGGATAGGGGAGGGTGCGGACCGTTGTCCCGACGGGTTTCCGGATTGCTCCCAGGGTGATCGCCTCTTCCCCGATCCGGGGCTCGGCCCCCATCGCCACCAGAACATCGAGGATGGAGGTCAGGGGGGCGGGGTCGACTCCCTCGATCCGGACGGAGTCTCCCAGGAGGGCCGCCCCCACAAGGAAGGTTCCCGCCTCGATCCGGTCGAACATGATCGTGTATGCCGTCTCGCGAAGAGCCTCGACGCCCTCGATCCGGATCGTCGAGGATCCGGCGCCCGAAATCCGCGCCCCCCTTGCCATCAGGAAGTGCGCCAGGTCCGCCACCTCCGGTTCTTCGGCCGCATTCGAGATCGTGGTTGTTCCGCTGGCCAGGACCGCCGCCATCAGGATATTCTCCGTCCCCGTGACCGTCGGGTAGGGGAGGGCAATCTCCGCTCCGACAAGGCCGTCGGTCTCCGCATCGATATATCCGTGGTGGATGGTGATCCGGGCGCCCATTTTTTCGAAGGCCTTGAGGTGCATGTCGATGGGCCGGGCTCCGATCAGGCACCCTCCGGGCAGAGAGACCCGGGCCCGCCGTTTTCTGGCCAGGAGAGGCCCAAGGCAGAGGACGGAGGCCCGCATCGTCCGGACGAGATCATAGGGAGCCTCGTAGTCCGGGGTCTCCCTGTCCGAAATCGCAAAGGTTCCGGTCCACTCCGGGAGGGAGGGGACCGGGGGTTCAAGCTGTTCCATGTGGATCCCGAGCTGCCGGAGGAGGGAAAGGGTCGTCCGTATGTCCCGGAGACAGGGAACATTTCGAAGGGTGAACTCCCCTCCGAGGAGGGAGGAGAAAAGAATTGGAAGAGCCGCATTCTTGGAGCCCGAGATCCTGACCGTTCCCCGGAGGGGATGGCCACCGACTATTCTGAAAGCATCCAAGCAGGTTCCCTCATTTTTTCCAGATGATGACCCTGTCCCGGCCCGACACGTCCCTTATGACGGCGGGAGGACTCGAAAATGGTGTCTCCGGAGAGGGCCAGGCCGCTCCTCCCTCCCGGAAGGAGCCGGCTTGCCCCTCTCCGATTTCGAAGGCCAGAAGGCCCCCCTCCCTGAGAAGGCCGGGGGCTGTGGAGAGGATCTTCCGGTAGCAGGCGAGCCCGTCAGCTCCTCCGTCGAGGGCCGCAACGGGTTCGTGGTCCCGGACTTCCGGCTCGAGCCTCGGGAGGACGCCTGTGGGAATGTAGGGAGGATTGGAGAGGACCAGGTCGAAAGCGGGCCTGTCCGCAAACATCTCTCCCCAGCTTCCGTGAATCACTGACAGTCTATCTTCGAGCCCGAAGCTTCTCCGGTTTTCAAGGAGGAGGCCAAGGGCCGCTGGCTCCCGTTCGACGGCCACACCCAAGGTGGTGGGGCATTCGAGAAGAAGGGTCAGGGCAATGATCCCGGTACCTGCCCCGAGATCGAGAATTCGGGCCGGATCCTCCGCCCGGCGTCCGGCCAGGTGGTCGAGGGCACAGAGAACGAGGTGCTCGGTCTCGGGCCGGGGGATCAGGACTCCCGGCCCGACCCGGAAGTTTCGGCCAAAAAATGGGACCGATCCCACAATGAGGTGGAAGGGTTCTCTTTTTGCCCTCCGGCCAACCCACCTTTGGAAGACTGTCCGGTGCTCCACAGGCAGGGGCTCCGCCCCCCGTGTCCAGGGGGCGGTCGGAGAACCCAGAAGGGCTCCCATCAGGGCCCGGGATTCAAGGGCCGGATTGTCGAGTCCTTCCAGTCGATCCTGTCCCCAGAGAAGCCAGTCCGAGACGCTCTCCGGATTCTCCCTTCGGGGGGCCATCAGGCGAAGTTCTTGATTTCCTCGGCCCGGTCGTGGGCCCGAAGGGCATCCACCAGAGGTTCGAGCTCCCCTTCCATGACCCGGTCGAGCTGGTAGAGCGTGAGGCCGATCCGGTGGTCGGTCACCCGGTTCTGGGGAAAGTTGTAGGTCCGGATGCGCTCGGACCGGTCTCCGGATCCGACGAGGCTCTTTCTGTGGGAGGCGATCTCCTGGTTCTGACGGGCCACCTCCTGTTCAAGGATTCTGGACCTGAGAACCGCCATGGCCTTGGCCCTGTTCTTGAGCTGGGAACGCTCGTCCTGGCAGCTGACCACGATCCCGGTCGGGATATGGGTGATGCGGACTGCCGAATAGGTGGTGTTGACGCTCTGTCCTCCCGCGCCCGAGGAACAAAAGGTATCGATCCGGAGATCCTTCGGATCGATCGCGACCTCGACCTCGAGGGCCTCCGGCAGGATGGCGACCGTGACGGTGGAGGTGTGGATCCGCCCTCCGGCCTCCGTCACCGGAACCCTCTGGACCCTGTGGACCCCGCTTTCATACTTGAGGCGGCTGTATGCGTTTTTGCCCTGGACATAGATGATGAACTCCCGGGCCCCCCCGATGTCTGTCTCGGTCGACTCCATGACCTCGGCCCGGTATCCCATCCGCTCGATGAAGCGGAGGTACATTCTTCCCAGCTCTGCGGCGAAAAGTGCCGCCTCCTCCCCTCCCGCTCCCGCCCTGATCTCGATGAAGAGGTTCCGGTCATCGAGCCGGTCCTTGGGCAGGATGGCATCGACAAGCCGTCCTTCGAGGGAAGAAAGTTCCTCCCTCAGCCGGCGGTCTTCTCCCGAGACGAGATCGGCCATGGCCGGATCGCCCCTGATCTCTCCCAGGTCTTCCTGTTCCTTCCTGAGCTTTTTCCACTGGTCGAAAATCTCGACCACATGACCCAGTTCAGCCTGGTCCTGAGCCAGCTTCCGGTACTGGTCCGGGTGTTTTGAGATTTCGGGGCTGGCCATTTTTCCGGAAAGCTCGTCGTAACGGTCCCGTAACGACTGGAGCCGGGGAAGAATCTTTTCGAGGATTTCCGGAGTGACGTCCATGGTCGCCATCGGCGTCAGGCCTTTTTCCTGTCCTCTTTCCGGTATTTCTTCATGAAGCGCTCCACGCGCCCTTCGGTATCGATGATCTTCTGGGTGCCGGTAAAGAAGGGATGGCAGGCGTTGCAGATGTCAAGGTGCAGGTCGCCGACGGTGGTCCTGGTTTCGAAGGTGTTGCCGCAGGCGCAGACAACCCTGGCCGGCATGTAGTCCGGATGAATGCCTTTTTTCATTTCGTTCTCCCGAATGCGGGGAAGGATCGATCCCTCACCCTTTCATCATTTTTTCAAGGAAGTCCTTGTTGCTCCGGCTTCCCTTCATGTTGCTCAGAAGGTACTCCATGTCCTCCTGGGCATTGTTGGAGTTCATCGCCTTGCGGAGTATCCATATTTTATTGATGTCATCCTTGTCCAGCAAGAGCTCTTCCTTGCGTGTCCCGGATGTGGTGGCATTGATCGCCGGAAACATTCGGCGATCGGCGAGGTTCCTGTCGAGGTGGAGCTCCATGTTGCCGGTTCCCTTGAACTCCTCGAAAATGACGTCGTCCATGCGGCTGCCGGTATCGATGAGGGCCGTGGCGATGATGGTGAGGCTCCCGCCCTCCTCGATATTCCTGGCCGATCCGAAGAAGCGCTTGGGCCTCTGGAGCGCGTTTGAGTCGAGTCCTCCGGAGAGGACCTTCCCCGACGGCGGGGTGACGATATTGAAGGCCCGGGCAAGACGGGTGATGCTGTCGAGCAGGATGACCACGTCCTTCTGGGACTCGGCCAGGCGCTTGGCCTTTTCGAGAACCATTTCGGCCACCTGGATGTGCCGTTGCGGGGGTTCGTCGAAGGTGGAGCTGACCACCTCGCCCTTGACCTGGCGGATCATGTCGGTGACCTCCTCCGGCCGCTCGTCGATCAGGAGGACGATGAGAGAGATTTCCGGGTGATTCTTGGCGATGGCCTTGGCGATCCCCTGGAGAAGAACGGTCTTTCCTGTCCGGGGCGGTGCGACGATCAGGCCCCTCTGGCCCTTTCCGATCGGAGTCAGAAGATCGATGACCCGCATCGAAAGGTCTTCCGGGCTGTTTTCGAGACGGATCCTTTCCATGGGATAGAGGGGAGTCAGATTGTCGAAGAGAATCTTTTCACGACCCACCTCGGAATCTTCGAAGTTGACCTTCTCCACCTTCAGCATGGCAAAGTAGCGTTCCCCTTCCTTGGGAGGGCGGATCTGGCCCCAGATGGTATCTCCGGTCCTCAGGTTGAATCGCCGGATCTGGGAGGGGGAGACGTAAATGTCGTCGGGTCCGGGAAGGTAGTTGTAAAGGGGGGAACGGAGGAATCCAAAGCCGTCCTGAAGAATTTCCAGCACCCCTTCTCCATAGATCACCCCGTTTTTTTCGGATTGGGCCTGGAGGATGGCGAAGATCAGGTCCTGCTTGCGCAGGTTGACCGCCCCCTCGATATGGTAGCCCTTGGCGACATCAGTGAGCTCGGCAATGCTTTTTTCCTTCAGGTCAGCCAGGTTCAGACAATTTTCCTTGTCATCCATCGTTTTGAAACTCCTCCGTTTTCGTTCGCTCTTGTTCCGGACCTGGTGGCTTCCAGTCCAGTGGAAGACCAGGGTTTTCATGATTTCTAAAGGCGCCTCACCGCCGGGGGAAGCCTACGCCTGCAGGAATGACCCGCCGTTTTTCGCCCAAGAGGCGAAGGCTTGTCTTGTCTGGATCCCTTTTTCTCCGGTGTGGGGATCCTGATGGGCAAGCAGAGTATAGGCCACGGCGGTATCGATTCTGCAGATGTCTTTCAGGTCTTGTCCAAATTCTTGTCCAGGGGGATGGATCCAGTTGGGTTAGCCGATGGGGTTGTCTCTTGGAGTGGGCGACCGGGAATGGACCGTTCCAGCAACCCGTTATTCAGGAACCGGGAACCAGGCGAATTGGAGAAGGCATTCGTATTAGGGAAACGGACAAATCACCGTTTTCCGGAATCTTTCTGCCGATTAGACCTCAGATTTCATTTTTTGTCAAGCATGGGTCGATGAAAAAACCGGGAAAGGGGGATCCTTTCCCGGCCGTCATTTCAGGGGGCGTTACTTCGCCGCCGTGTTCAGGAACTCGGGCTTCAGGTTTCCGGCCGCTTCCTCGTGGACGGGCTGCTTGGAGACCCAGTCGGCCGAACCTTCGACGCAGGACATGTCGCCGCCGCATCCGAGGCTTCTTTCATAGATCACGGCTTCCCAGGCCTGCTTCTCGGTGATCTGGCCGGCAGTCACGAATCCGACCATGGCGGGCTGGAGGGGAGAACCGTTGGACACCACCCAGAACATTTCTCCGGCGGTGCGGACCTGCTCGAACTTGGAGTTGGTGAAATTGCGGGGGGCGGGATCCATTCCGGCAGCACCGGGGCCGTTTCCGTCTCCGGCTGCGCCATGGCAGGTGTAGCACGTTCCGGCACCGTTGAAGACGTCCTTGCCCTTGGCGATCATGTCCTGGGTCACGGCAAAGGGAGGCTTCATGGCCTTGGCCGCCGCAATCTGGTCGGCAGGGACCCGGGGTTTGAGAATGTCGAGCTCGCCGGCATTGGCAGACATCGCGGAAAATCCGATGGCGGCCACGCCCAAGACTGCCATTTTCCATGTTTTCATAAGACCGACCCTCCGTAAGAAATGAATTGAAAGAAAATAACATCGACTCACATCGCGCGGATGGAAGAACGCAAAAATCCGGCTTTCCGGATTAAAACCGGAAATTCTTAACATGGGGCGCTAGAGGCCTCCTGAGCCCGGCATTGCCAGAGTCTTCCTGTCCTGCAATGATCTGTTTGAGAAGCAAGCCCATTAAATCATTGCATCCTTAACTTGTCAAGAGAAACGGGCAAATAGAGCCGGGAGCTTCCGGCCCCTTTCGTTTGTTGGCAGGGTTGCGTTGCCCTTTTCCCCTGACTCTAGTAAGATCCGCCCATGGCCTTTCTGCCCGGTGAACCTCTCATTCTCTACCTGCCCAACGGCCGGACGGTGTCCATCCCCCAGCTTCGCGAGGGTTCCCGGACCCATGTCGAGGGTTTTCCTGTCCCGCATTCCCTCCTGATTGAACAGGCTCGGGAGGGCATCCCCCTGGTTCTCGAGCGGGGAGGGTGGGTCCTCCCGTTGCGCCCGACCCATGCCGAATCCCTGTCGAACCTGAAGAGACGAACGCAGATCATCTATCCCAAGGACCAGGGGATGATTCTTCTGTGGGCCGACATCCGCCCCGGCCTCAGGGTTCTTGAATCGGGGATCGGAAGCGGGGCCCTGACAGTCTCTCTTTTGAGAATGGTCCGGCCAGGGGGAAGCGTCGTATCCGTGGAGCGGAGGGAGGAGCATGCGGTGGAGGCCCTCCGGAATCTAGGGGTTCTCGATCCCGGAGGGGTTTCCGATCATTCCCTCCGGATCGGAGACATGTATGATCCGGACCTCTTCGCCGGGGATGACGGCCTTTTTGACCGTGTGATCCTGGATCTTCCCGAACCCTGGAAGGCGATCGGGAATGTGCGGAGGATCCTGCGCCCGGGAGGGATTCTTCTGACCTATGTCCCGACCCCCCTCCAGGTGCATACCCTTTCCCTGGCACTCCAGGAGACGGGGAATTTTCACCTCATCCGGACCGTCGAGTCCATCGTCCGCGACTGGGAATTCGGTCCCCAGAGCGTCCGTCCGGCCCACAGGATCATCGGCCATACCGGCTTCATCACCACCTCCCGATTTTCTCCGGATCCTCGTCCCTACATTCCCTGGGAAGCCCCTTTCTAGGACGTGAGGGACGAATAGAGTCCAGGCCGTCGCTGTTCGAAAAAGTCACTTCGTGAGGCCACTTTCTTGGAGCGGGCCTCTTCAGGGTCGATCCTTGCCTGAAGGAGGACGGGCTCATCGGCCGGCCCCCGGGCAATGACATCGCCCCGTGGGCCGATGACCTGGCTCTGGCCGATGAAGGTCAGGGGAGGCCTCCCTCCCCGTTCTTCCCGCCCGACCCTGTTGGCTGTGACGGTAAAGACCCTGTTTTCCACGGACCGGAGGATCATTCCCTGGGGACCGAAAGGAAGGACCCAGTTGGAGGGGTGGGCCACCACGAGGGCCCCGGAGAGGGCAAGGGAACGCAAGGCCTCCGGGAAGAGCCAGTCGAAACAGATCATGAGACCCATGGGGCCGAAGGGGGTTTCGAAGACCGGGAGGGGACGGGTTCCCTCGACAAAAAAATCGCGTTCCTCGTCGAAGAGGTGAATCTTGTCGTAGGAGGCGAGAAGGGAGTTTTTGAAGATGGCGAGGGCCCCGTTCGAGAAATCTGCCCCGCGCCTGATCGGAAGGCCTGCGACCACAACCGCGCCGGTCGCCCCTGAGATTTCGGACAGGAATCCAAAGGTCGGGCCGTCTTCCGGTTCGGCCAGATCCCGGAGTTCGGCCCTGGAGTCGAACTGGTAGCCTGTTGCAAAAAGTTCGGGGAGAACGATCAGGTCGGCTGAAGGATCGGCCTGGCCAAGAAGCATCCGCGCAACCTCGGCCCTGTTCTTTTCGGGGCGTCCGAATTCCGGACTGTTCTGGACAACCGTAATCTTGATGTTTCTCGGAGTTTTCTGCATTTTGCCAAGGCTTCCGGATGATTGTCGTTTGGATTGACTCATGCTAGCATGTGGCGATTATACCATGGCAGGGTCCGGGAGGACCTCGGGTGATCACCACGAGTCGGTGGGGAGGGACTCTTTGCGGGAAACCATATGCCAGTCAACCGCGCCGGAAGGCGCGGAGCGGATCGCCTCCGGGTCCTCCCGGATCCTTCTGGGACTTCTTGGTCTGTTCCTGCTTCCCGTTTTTCTGGTCCTCTCCGGCCCGGGTCAATCCTGGGGCGTCGATATCGACAATCAGGACGGACTCCCCGACTTTTCGGGCCAGTCGGACGTCTCTACGTCGGAATCCGTCAACCCGCTCGGGGCCCCGGGTCAGATCCTCTTCCAGGCCGACATCGGATTCGTCCCGGCCAGCGGGCCGACGGTCACGGGCGCGATCGGAAACGAGGGACTCGGGACGGGGTTTCTCGTCGGGATCGAGGGAGGGTACACCATCTACAAGAACCTCGCCCTGACCCTCGGCATCTCGGTCCATGCCTTCGGAAACGATACCAATGTTCCCGTGATGGTCGGGGCCCAGTACTTTTTTGCCAACGGAGGCGGATTCCCGATGACGGTGGCAAACACTCCGATCAATATCGTGCCTTACCTCGAGTTTGCCTTTGGTCCGGCCTTCAATTCCTCAACGGCCAGCAACGGGGAGGGGGTGGGAACCACGGGATTTGCCTTCCGGGTGGGACCCGGGATCATGATCCCCTTCGGAACCGTCAAGCATCAGGGGATCTTTTTTGAAATCGACTATGAAAACCAGTCGGGTCCCTTCTCAGGGGCGGGCATATCCTCTTCTTCCATGACGCTCGTCCCTGTGAAAATCGGCTATATCACCCTCTTCTGAGCGGATTGATGATCAGGATATCGGGTCTTGACCATGTGGCCATTCCGGTTTCGGATGTCCAACGGTCGATCCTCTGGTATAGAAAGATGTTCGGCCTCGAGCGGCGCTTCGAGAAAGAATGGGGGACCAATCCCGCCTTTCTTTGTGCCGGAGGGACCTGCGTTGCCCTTCTGGCGAACGGAGGCGGTCTTCCGGAGACCTCTCCTCCCACCGTGCGCCACTTCTGCTTCCGGACCGATGACGAGGGCTTCCTCCGGGCCCTGGATGAATTGAGGGAATCGGGAATGCCGTACAGCCTTGACGACCATGGAGTCTCCCGTTCTCTCTATTTTCAGGATCCGGATGGCCACTGGATCGAAGTGACCGTCTACCATTCCGGAATGGAGCCCTGAAGGGCCCGTCTTCCTTGACAATCATCGCGGGTGAAGCTTATCTTATGAGCATGAATCCACTTGTGACAACCGGTGTCAACTCGATATGGACCGCTTACCAGAGCCAGATGGAGGCGGTAGAGGATCGTCTTCGCCTCATCCTGAAGGATGTGCTTCCGCTTGCCAGCGAGATGACATCCTACATCGTGAGCGGGGGGGGGAAGAGGCTTCGTCCCCTGCTGATGATCATCTCCTCGCGCCTTTGCCATTCCGAGGGCGATGCCTCCATCCTTCTGGCGGCGGTTGTGGAGATGATCCATACGGCGACCCTTCTCCATGACGATGTCGTCGACAGCGCCGAACTCCGTCGCGGAAAGCCGGCGGCCCACCAGCGATGGGGGAATCAGCCGGCGATCCTTGTCGGCGATTTCCTTTACGCCAATTCCCTCTGGCTTGCCATGGGACTTCACAACGACGAGATCAACGACTCCCTGACCCTGGCCTGCAAGAAGATGTCCGAGGGGGAAATCCTCGAACTCTTCCTGGACAGGAATCTCAAGGCCTCCGAGGAGGACTATTTCAACGTCGCCGCCTGCAAGACGGCAACCCTGACCGCCAGCACCTGCCGGCTGGGGGGCATTCTTGGCGGCATCTCCGAAAAGGGAAAGACCCACCTGGAACAGTTCGGGTACTTTGTCGGCATGGCCTTCCAGGTGGCCGATGATGCCCTGGACTACATGGCGAGCGTCGATCGTCTTGGCAAGACGCTGGGCCGGGACCTTGCCGAAGGGAAGATGACCCTTCCCCTGATACACTGCCTGGCCCATGTCCCGTCCTCTTCCCGCCTAAGGCTCCAGTCGATGATCGGCTCCGGGGAGTCCCGAAACGCGGACCTCGAGGAGGTTCTTGACCTCATGAGGGAGACAGGATCGATCGAATATTCGCTTTCCCGGGCCAGGGAGTTTACGAGGCTGGCCCAGGAGAACCTTTCCGCCTTCCCGGACTCTCCGGCCCGCCAGCACCTTTTCGCCCTGTCCGATTTCGTCATCTCCCGGGACATGTGAAGACCCGGTTCATTCCCTTTCCCCACCACGGAGGCTCCCTTGGCTGATCTGATTCCCTTCAAAGGACTGGTATACGCGGATTCTCTAAAGGATTCGATGGACCAGTTGACCACTCCGCCCTACGACATCATTTCGAAGGAGGCCCAGAAGGCCTTTTACGAACGTCATCCCGACAATGTCATCCGTCTCGAGCTTCCGATAGCCCCCGATCCGGAGACCCCGGAAGACAACCGATATGTCCGGGCCAAAAAGGAGCTGGACCGGATGAGGCAATCCGGGGTCCTGAAGGTCGATGACCAGCCGGCCCTTTATCCGTATTCCATGACCTTCCGGGACCCGCTGACCGGGACCGAGCGCACCATCCACGGCTTTGTCGGAAGGATCCGCCTCGAGGAATGGGAAAAGAAGATTGTCTACCCCCACGAGCGCACCCTGCAGGGGCCGAAGGAGGACCGGATGGCCCTTTTCAAGGCGACGGCCTGCTCCTTCAGCCAGATCTACCTTCTCTATCCTGACAGCCGCCGGGAGATCATGGGGCTTCTTGAAAAGCACTCCCGGGAGCGTTTCCGGGCGAAGGATGCGGACGGAGTCCTTCACACGCTGGGGGCGGTGACGGACAAGGGAGCCATTGAGGCGGTGGTGGCCTCCTTCGCGAAGAAGGCCCTTTTCATCGCCGATGGCCATCATCGCTACGAGACCTATCTCGCCTACCGGAACTACCGCCGGTCTCTCGTCTCCAATCCTGATCCGAATGCCCCCTACGAGTTCGTGACCGTCTTCCTGGCCGCCCTCGAAGACGAAAACCTGTCCGTTCTTCCCACCCACCGTCTGGTCCGGACCCTTGCTCCGGATGCGGTCTCCTCCTTCGTGTCGGCCCTTGCCTCCCGCGGAACTCTCACGCGCATTCCTGCGGCGGAATCGGACCGATTTCTCTCTCTCCTCCGGCAATCCTCCCCGCAGGAGACGGTGATCGGAGTGGCGGTCCGGGATACGAGGGAGCTTCTTCTCTGCCGGCTGAATGTGGAGAGGGGAGAAGGAGTGAAGGGACTTGATACCTACTGGCTCCAGGAAGGGATTCTTTCGCCTCTTTTAGGAATCACGCCCGAACGGATCCGGACCGAGGATCTTCTTAGATACGACAAATCGGCCCCCTCCGTTCTCGAGAAGGTCTTCGGGAGCCGCGAGTATGCCATCGGCTTCTTTATCCGGCCTGTTCCGGCAAAGGTGATCGAGGAGGTCTCGCTCCGGGGGGAGCTGATGCCGCAGAAGTCGACCTATTTTTATCCGAAACCGCTGACCGGGATGGTCATGGCGACCCTGTAGGGGTCTTGATCTCCGCAAGGGGGCGCTCGGTGAGGCTGTTGAGGGCCCCCTGCATGTCTTCGGGAATCGGTGCCGAGAAGTTCATCTCCTGGCCGGTCACAGGGTGGGTGAATCCCAGCCTTGCGGCATGTAGCATGATCCTGGGGAATCGTCCCTCCTCCCGTCTCCCCCTTTTTCTATAGACCGGATCTCCCGCCAGCGGGTATCCCAGGTGGTGAAAATGCACCCGGATCTGGTGGGTCCGTCCTGTCAGCAAGGTGATATCCAATAGCGCATACCCTTCGACATAGGTGGTCATCACCCTGTACCGGGTGAGGGAGGGTTTTCCCGAGGCCGTGACTGCAAATTTCTTCCTGTCTCCGGAAGACCGTCCGATGGGGGCGTCGATCGTTCCCCTTTTGGAGGGCGGAATCCCGATGACAAGGGCGATATAGCTTTTCGAAACATTTCTGTCCTTGAACTGGCCCATCAGGTGGTCGAGGACCTCGGAAGTCTTTCCCACGACCATCAGGCCCGACGTGTCCTGGTCGAGGCGGTGGACAAGACCTGCCCTCGGAGGATCCTCCAGCGTCTCCTCCGGATCCCTGGTCTTTTCCAGGTGGCCCAGAAGGCCATTCAAAAGGGTTCCTGACCGATGTCCGGGGGCAGGGTGGACGACCAGCTGGGGAGGCTTGTTCAGGACAATCAGAAAGTCATCCTCGAAGAGGATATCGAGCGGCATCTCCTCGGGAGTCTCTTCGGAGGGGGCAGGGGGAGGGATCCGGACGGTGATGAGGTCACCTCCGCGGACCTTGTAGGAGGCGGTTTCCTCTCCTCCATTGACAGTAATCAGGCCTTCGTCAATGATTTTCTGGATTCTCGATCGCGAGAAGGGAAGGCATTTCTGGGCCAGATAGTGATCGAGCCGCTTTTTCGATTCTCCCGGGTCGACCTGGAACATCCGGCAGGACTCCGGGAGGTCGGGGAGCCCTTCTCCGGGGATATCCCCCCTTTTGCCGGTTCGTTGTCGGATGAGGTCAATGCCGACTGACGGATCTATCCTTTTCAACCTTCTCCCGGGCTTTTTCCAGGAAGGATTTGATCGTGGAATTGCCCGGATCCTGTTTCTGGGCGATTTTCCATTCGCTGATGGCGCGATCATAGTCTTCCTGATCCATGTAGATCGTTCCTAGGTCGATCCGGGCCTGGAGGTTGAGAGGATTCATGTCCAGGGCCTCCTCAAGGACGCTGATGGCCCCGTCCCTGTCTCCGACCATGTTGAGAGTCCAACCCAGTTCCCGCATCGTCTCGTCACTCGGTTCGATTTCGATCGCCTCCTCGAGCTCCATGATGGCTTCGTCCCATTTTCCCTGTTCCGAGTAGAGGAGGCCTAGCAACTGGTGGACCCGGGGATGGAGGGGGTCGATGTCGGTCAACTGGAGGAAATAGCGCTCGGCCTCCTCGAACCTGGCATGCTCGAAATAGATCTTTCCGATCGTTTCATAGGCATCGGTGTTGAGGGGATCCTCCTGGATCAGGTCGTTTAAGAGGAGGACCGCCCGCTTCGGGTCCGCCTTTCCGTGGGCGGCAAAGGCCAGGTGAAGCAGTATGTCCCGTTTTTCGATGATGTTCTGGCACCCCTCGATCAGGGAGTTTCCCAGAACCTCGGCCTCCTCGAATTTCTTGAAATAGATGAGAAGGTGGAGCGTGTAAATTCCGAGTTTCCTGTCCTGGGGAAAGGTCTTACGCCATTCCGTGACCCTTTTGAGGGCCTCGTCGAATCGTCCCCCCTGGATCAGGGCATCGATCATGAGGTAGCGGAAAGGGAGGACATCCGGTTCGTCCCCGATGGCGGCCTCCGAAAGATGGAAGGCCTTGAGCCATTCACTGTTTTCGAGAGCCAGTTGAATCCGGGTGATGCGGCTTTTTTGGTTTTGTTCCATGCCGATCTCCTCCTAAGCTCTGGGTTTCATGGATGAATTGGCGAAATCAGTGTTCAAATGATGCCCTTTTCTGCTTTCGCTCCTCCTCCCACTGGAGAAGAAGCAGAAGGCCGACCCCCACCACGATCCCGGAGTCGGCAATGTTGAAGGCGGGCCAATGATGGTCCCGGATATAGAAGTCGAGAAAGTCGATGACACGTCCATGAAGAATCCTGTCCACAAGGTTTCCCGTCGCTCCTCCGAGGATGAGGGCCAGCGGATAGAATTCGGAAGAATCCGCGGCCTTCTTTCTTCGGCTGTAGTAAAGGAGCGCGACGATGGCCAAAAGGGTGAAGAGGATGAATCCTCCCTGGTGTGATTGGGTGTCTCCTTGGGAAAAGAGACCGAACACGATGCCTGTGTTCCGGACGGATACGATCCTGAAAAAATGCGGAAGGATCTCGGTTTCGGTTCCTAACGGAAGTTTCGTAAGGACAAGATATTTGGTCGCCTGGTCGAGGGCAAAGAGTCCTGCTCCGACAATCCCGTAAAGCAGCCATGATTTTTTGATTGGCCATCCCCTTTTCAAGGAATCCAGGCATGAGTTCCAGGGCCCGGACCATCCTGTTCTGAAATTATATCATAAAATTGGAGTCCTGGAGCCAGCCTCCTAGGCCGGGGTCCGGAGGGTCCGGAAGCACCGTTCGCAGACGGGAAGACCCTCGGGGTTCTTGCCTGTCGTCGTTTTTCTGAGCCAGCAGCGTTCGCACTTGTTCCCCGGGGCCGCTAGGAGGAAGAGCCTCGATTCCGGATCAGGTCCCTCCGCAGTGGCCAGGACCGGGCCCTCCTCCGGGGCCCCGGGGGAAGACCAGGAAAATTTCGAGACGATGAAAAAGGTTTCAAAAAATTCATCCGGCCAGTTCCCGGGGTTGAAGCGGTCCCGGGGGGCCGAAATGCGGAGATGGATCTCCATCGTGCTCCCGATGCGCTTCTCCTTTTTCAGCTCATCGGTCATCTTTCCCAGGATGGCTCTCACCTCGAGAAGGGTGTCGATGCGGGACTCCAGAACGGGGTCGATCCTTGCGGTCTCGGGGCCCGGAAAGGGTTTCATGAGGATGGCCATCGAATCGTCCAGGAGTCTGTCGGGGGAATTCCTGGAGGCATGGTGGGCGATTTCTGTCGTGGTGAAGGGGAGAACGGGATGGAGGATGGCTGACAAATCTTCCAGGATCCGGGCCATGGTCGCCTGGGTGTGGCGTCTTGTCTCTCCCCCCGCACTTTCGGCGTATAACCTGTCCTTGATCATGTCGAAGTAGTGGGCCGAGAGGGAGATGGAGCAGAAATGGTTGATGGTCTGGACGACCTGGGCAAATTTCCTCTGGTCATAGGCGTCGAGAATCGAGGTCTTTGTCTGTTCCCATACAGAAAGGATCCAGCGGTCCAGGATGTCGGCGGAGGGGGAGGGACCGATTTCCCAGGGATAGTCGTAGAGATTGCTCAGCATGTAACGGAAGGTGTTCCGGATCTTTCTATACCCATCCACCAGGTTGTTCATGATTTCAAGGGAAAGCCGCGTGTCTTCCTGATAGTCGGAGGCGGCGACCCAGAGCCTCAGGACATCCGCTCCGTACTTGTCGATGATCTCGGAGGGGGCGATGACATTTCCCAGGGTTTTGGCCATCTTCTTTCCCTGGCCGTCGACAACGAATCCGTGGGTCAGGACCGCCTTGTAGGGAGGACGACCTTCCAGGGCCATCGAGGTGAGGAGAGAGGAGTGAAACCATCCCCTGTGCTGGTCTGAGCCTTCGAGATAGAGATCGGCGGGCCAGGCGAGGTCCGGTCTCTTCCTGAGGACGGCCTCGTGGCTCACTCCCGAATCAAACCAGACATCAAGGATGTCTTCTTCGAGGGAGAGGTCTTCTCCCCCGCATGCGGGGCAGCGAAGGCCCTGAAGGAGGGTCTTTCCGGCCTCCGGTTCGAACCAGAAATCCACCCCCTCCCGTTCGGCACGGTCGGCGATCCGCCGGACAAAATTTCCTTCGAGAGTACTCGTTCCGCAGTGGTTGCAGGAATAGGCGGGAATGGGAACTCCCCAGGATCTCTGGCGTGAGAGGCACCAGTCCGGGCGGGTTTCGATCATCCCCCGGATCCGGTTTTCTCCCTTCTCGGGGATCCAGTGGACATCCCCGATGGCGGAGAGGGTCTTTTCCCGGAGACCTTCCGTCTCCAGTGAAAGGAACCACTGGGAGGTGGCCCGGTAAAAGACAGGGTTCTTGCACCGCCAGCAATGGGGATAGGAGTGTTCGAGCATCTCCTGGTGGAGAAGGGTCCGGGTCTTTTCAAGAAGGGCGATTACGACGGGACCCGCCTCCAGGACCCTGAGACCGGTCCATGAAGAGTCCACCGCGGCGATGGCGGGCCCGAAGCGTCCCTTTCCGGTAACGGGAGACTCGCTGGAAAGGGCGTTCGCCCGGCCGACCTCGAAGTCCTCCTCCCCATGGCCGGGAGCGATATGGACGAGTCCGGTTCCCTGATCCGTCTGGACAAAGGAACCGGCGACCAGCGGAACGGTCTTTCCGGGGATGAAGGGATGCAAAAGGCGTGGTTTCTCAAAAAGGAGCTCGGCACCCGTCCGGGTCCCTGCGATCCGCGAAGCCTCCAGGATCTCCTTCCAGGGGGATTTTCCTTCCTGGCGCAATCGGTCGAGGATGGCCTCCGCCACGATGAGAATGTCTCCCTTGGTAAGGTTCAAAGTATCGTGGGTCAGTTCGAGCAGGCTATACCGGATCTCCGGATTGACGGCCACGGCCTGGTTGGCGGGGAGTGTCCAGGGGGTGGTCGTCCAGATGGGGTAGTAGGTCTTCTTTTGAGAATCGGTTTTCGCGAAGAGAACAGTGACCGATTGGGACCGATGGGGGGCGTACTCGACTTCGGCATCTGCCAGGGCCGTTTCGCAGGTTCCGCACCAGAGGACGGGTTTTTCCCCCTTGTAGATACGCCCCTGGTCGTTCATCCGTCCGAGGCTTCTCAAGATCTCCGCCTCATAGGAAAAATCCATCGTGAGGTAGGGGTGCCGAAAATCCCCCAGGACCCCCATTCTGAGAAATTCCTTCTTTTGAACTTCCGAATAGAAGGAGGCGGACTCCCGGCATTTTTTCCTGATCTCCAGGGCGGACAGCTCGGATCTCTTCTTTCCCAGGTCTTTCAGGACCTTGTGCTCGATGGGGAGTCCGTGGCAATCCCACCCCGGCACATAGGAGAGGCCGAGGCCCTTCTTGAGGGAGACCCGGTTGATGATGTCTTTGAGGATCTTGTTCATGGCGTGGCCCATATGAAGGTGGCCGTTGGCGTAAGGGGGGCCGTCGTGGAGGATGAAGAGGGCTCTTCCCTTTGAGGAGGACTTCATTTTTGCATAGAGGTCCTCCCTGTCCCAGACGGCGAGATAACCCTGTTCCTTGGCCGGAAGGTCCGCCTTCATCGGAAAGTCTGTCTTTGGCAGGTTCAGGGTGTTCTTGAAGTCCACATCGGCTCCTTGGTCGACAGAAAAAATACCAGTCTCTTGATAATCTCCCGGGTTTTCTCTAGAATCAGGACTTCCCGAGGGGGCGATTAGCTCAGCGGTAGAGCACTGCCTTCACACGGCAGGGGTCACAGGTTCGAAACCTGTATCGCCCACCATTGGTTCTTCTTATCTTTTTGTTCCTGAAGGCGACGATCCCGCCATCATATCACAAAAGACATCCTTCTTTGGATTTCATGAGGCCGAGAGGCGATAAACCTCGCTCCAGGACAAGGGATACCGGCCCTTCTCCCGGAATTCCCCCAACCTTTTTGCGGAGGATCCCGGGTTTTCAAGCCGTATTTCCTCAAAGGTCCTCTCCCTTGCGTCTTCCCCGGATTTTCTGGCCACCACCACCGTCAGTCCCGTGTTTTGCTGCTGGGCCCACCAGAGGCTATCCCTGAAATACCGGTGGGAGGCCAATCCGCCCCATAGCGCAAGGTCCTGTCCCGGTTTCCCCGCCAGGATTTCGACAGGTTCCCCTGCCTGCGCGATCGCCACCAC
>DAIBTC010000049.1 GCA_027415345.1 Nitrospirota bacterium | reverse complement strand
GGAGAATGCGAGAGAGATGGGCCCGGATCGATCCTCCCACCTGTTCGAATCGGGACAAATTTCGGGTGTCGTCTTGGGACCCCAAAGAGCCGATCCGTTCGAGAAGGCGTTCCCGGGCTTCCATCTCAGTCGCGAAACTCCCTTTTTCCTGCCGCCGCTACTTGGGCGTATTCCAGGAATCTTCCCCGGAAATACCGCCGTCAGCCCACGTCACCGTGATTTTCTCGAAGGCGAAGGAGACATCCTCCATATGGCCCATCTGGCGATCTTCCGGCTTTAAAACATTGGGCATCCAGTCGCGAATGAGCACGATCGTCGCGTTCTCGAGTTCCGTGGTGTAGTACTTTTCCTCTTTGCCCTGGGGATTGATCCGGTACCAGTCGAGGGTGACCTTGGTCATCTGCTCTCCGGTGCAGAGGGCTTGGAAGAGCTTGGGAGAGGCTTTGTCGATTTCCTTGGTGATGGTGATCGGATTGTGGACCCTTCGACCGGTCGGAAGACCCGTCTGGGGCGACTTCGGAAGGTCGACCGAGTATTCGAAAGCCTGAACCTGCATCGCGCCTTCGCGCCCCTTGATGGAGCAGGACCCTTCGATTTTCCCCTGGTTCTTTCCGTGAACGAAGGCATACAATGGCATCGGCATGGTGATTCCTTTCTTTTCGTCTGATTTGTATGAAAGAAGCGGGAGAAGCGCTCCCGCTTCCCATTACGACTACTTCTTGTCGAGCTTGCCTACGAGCGAAAGCGTGAAGGAGGCCCCCATGTACTTGAAGTGGGGACGAACCTTCATGGAAACCCGGTACCACCCCGGATCCCCATCGACATCAAGGACGGTGATCTCGGCCTGTCGAAGCGGTCTTCGGCTCCGGACTCCGGGCGCCGGATTGTCCATATCCGAGACATATTGCCGGATCCAGCCGTTCAGCTCCGACTCGAGGTCGCTCCGTTCCTTCCACGTTCCGATGTTTTCCCTCTGAATGATCTTGATGTAATGGGCAAGACGGCTCATCACAAAGATATAGGGAAGCTGGGTTCCGAGCCTGTAGTTCAGCTCGGCCTCTTTGCCTTCCTTCGTCTGCCCGAAGAACTTGGGCTTCTGTGCCGAGTTGGCGGAGAAGAAGGCCGCGTTGTCGCTGTTTTTACGCATGGACAGCGCCATGAAGCCCTGTTCGGCGAGCTCGAATTCCCGACGCTCGGAAATCAGGATCTCGGTCGGGATCTTTGACTGGACCTCGCCCATCGCCTCGTATGTGTAGATAGGAAGATCCTTGACCGCACCACCGCCCTGAGGACCGATGATGTTGGCATTCCACCGGTATTGGGCAAAGGATGCCGACAGGCGCGAAGCGAAGGTAAAGGAAGAGTTTCCCCAGAGGAATGCGCTGTTGCCGGCGCTGACGTCCTCCTGATAGTTGAACTTCTTTGACGGAATGGTCTGGGTGCCGTAAGGAACCCGCAACATGAAGCGGGGGACGGTTAGCCCCACGAACCGGGCATCTTCGCTTTCCCGGAAGGCATTCCACTTTGTGAACTGGGGCATTTCGTAGATGGACGCCAGATCCTTCAGATTCGGAAGCTTCGAGAACTCGTCGACGCCGAAGAACTCCGGACCGGCCCCGGCGATGAAGGGTGCATGGGCCATGGAGGCGACGCTTGCGACGCTCTGGAGAAGCTTGATGTCCTGAGGTCCCGGATTCAGCTCGTAGTTGGCGATGATTGCCCCGTAAGGCTGTCCGCCGAACTGTCCGAACTCGTTTGTGTAGGCAATCTTGTAGAGGCCGGACTTGGTGATCTCAGGAGCGTCCTCGAAGTCTTCCCGAAGCTTTTGCTTGCTGGCGTTCAGGATTTCGATTTTGTTGTTTTCCCTGAAGTCTGTCTGATCCACAAGATACTTCAAGGACCGCCACGCGGATTCCAGCTTCTGGAATTCGGGATGATGGAGAACGGCGTCGACCTGCCGGCACAGCTTCTTGTCGAGATCGGCGATCATCTCGTCGACGGTGGCCTGCGTGACCTTTTCGATCGAACGCTGGGGTTCGAGAAGCTCGTTGATGAAGGCCTTGACACCCTGCCTTGTAATCGAATAAGCCTCGTCTCCGGGCTTCAGCCGGGTCGCTTCGACGAGATCGTCGATCAGGGTGTCGCTGAAGGTCGTAGACGACCCCGACTCCTTTGCTTTCTTTGTTTCTTCTGCCATGAACGGCCTCCTTAGTCCTGGGACAATATTAAGAGCGAAAGATTACTCGATGCCGAGCTCCGAGAGAAGCTTTGCCCGGGTGTCTTCGTTTTGAATGATCTCCTGGAGCTTTTTCCTGAAGTCGGGGATGTTCCCGAGAGGGCCTTTGAGCGCCTTCAGTGCGTCCCGAAGCGCGATCAGCTCCCGAAGCTCCGGAACCTGCTCAACGATGGCATCGGGGGTGAAGTCCTTCATCTCCCGGACACGAAGGGAGACGGTCATGGTCTCGGCCTCCCCCCCTTCCCGGGGCGGGGCCAGATGGTTGGGGACACCCATCTCGAGGGTCAGGTTGTGGCTTTCCATCACGTTGTTGAAGTTGTCCTTGTCAACGCTGATGGGTTTGATCTCTTCGAGCTGGCGCGGATCCTCCTTCTGGGTGAAGTCCCCGACGACCAGCTGCTTGAACGGGAGCTCCACGTCTTCTTTGGCGTCGCCCGTGGCCGGGCGGTACACGATATTGACGCGCTCTTTCGGCGCGACAGATCCCTGTTCGTCCATGGCCCGTCCTCCAAAAGCGTTGTCCTACCCGTCCCGGGTTGGCCGGTCCGGGTTTCGTCTTCCATCTTTTGCCAAGACCAAGTATAATCGGGAACCGTTAGAAGAGCGTTAATAAAATAGGCCATGTTTAATGACAGGTTATCGACGTTATTGATCCGGCATTCCTGTCGGGGGAGTCCCTCTGATCCCCCTCCGGCTCCGGCCGGGCCCCAGGAGGACCGGGCGGGAGACCTCCTCCGATGGGACGAAAGGCCGGATCCTCCGAACGCTTCCTCTCCTTCTCTCTTCTCGGGCCCCCCGAGATCCGTCTCGGCCCCGAACCCCTTCCCCCCCTTCCCTCGCGGAAGGTCCTGGCCCTTCTCGTCTTTCTCGCCGTTGAATCCTCCCGTCCCCATGACCGGAAGGCCCTGGCCTCCCTCCTTTGGCCCGATGTCTCCCTTGAGCGGGGTCTCGCCTCCCTCCGCCAATCCCTTCTCGCCCTCCGGCGAAGGCTGGGGGACGAGCGCCTCTCTCCCCCCTTTCTCGAGACAGGACCCCGGACGGTCGCCTTCAATTAGTCGGCTTCCTTCCGGCTTGACCTTTTGCTTTTCGGGGCTCCCCCTCCCGAATGCCGGGTTCTAGAGGATCCCGAGGCCTGCGACCGCTGCGCCGATCACCTCCGGACCGCGGCGGAGGGCATCCGGGGGCCCTTTCTCGAGGGCTTCGACCTCCCGGGATGCGAAGAGTTCGAGGCCTGGGTCGAGGGGGTGCGGGAGCGGACCCGGACGCAGGCGGTCCGGACCATCGAACGGCTGGTCAGGTTCAAGGTCGTGGAAGGAGATCTTCCTGAGGCGATCCGGTTTGCCTCCCTGGGTCTCCGGATCGACCCCTTCGACGAGCGGGCCCACCGGCGCCTTATGCGCCTCCTCCTGGCCTCGGGAGACCGGCGGGCGGCCGAACTCCAGTTCGAGGCCTGCCGGAACCTTCTCGTCCGGGAGCTGGGGGTTCCCCCGGAGCCCGAAACCCTGGCCCTCCTGAAAGAGATCCGGGACGGAGAAGGTGGAGGAGGCGAGGCTGCGCCTCCCTCCGAGGGATCCCTGGAATGCTGTCCGGTGACCGTCCTGTTCTTCGACGGCCTCCCGGAGGGTCCGGGAGAGCCTGAAATGGCCCCTCTCTCCGCCGGACTCCGGCGGATCCGGGAGGGGGTCAAGGACTTCGTTACCCGGCGGGGAGGGGTCCTGGCTCCCTCCCATGGAGGGACCTTCATCTCCTGGTTCGGTCTCGGACATTTCCGGGAGGGGGCGGCCCGGCGGGCCGCCCGGACAGCCCTCGAGCTCAAGGATCTTTTCCGGCGGGAGGCGGGGGTTTCCGTCCGCTCGGGCCTTCATACCAGCATGGTGGTCGCGGAGGGGAGATCCGTTCCCGACTCCTCCGGCAGCGCGGAGAGGATTGCCATGTCCTTGTGCCTGCAGGCGGAACCGGGAGAGCTCCTGCTCTCGGAATCGACCGCCGCCCTACTCGCCCACCAGTTCCGAATCGAACCGGTCGGGGGGCTCCGGGTCCCGGCCGGCGCGGAAAAAGTCCACCGGCTCCTGGGTCTCGCCGAAACCGCCGCTTTTCAGGAGGAGGAGCACCCCCCCCTTATTGGCCGCCAAAGGGAGCTCTCGCTGTTCCGGGATCGCTGGAGGTCGGGACGGGGAGGGGTCATGGTTCTGGAAGGTCCCCCGGGAATCGGCAAGAGCCGGCTTGTCCGGGCCTTTGCTGGCCTGGCCCAGGCCGACTCTTTTCCAGATGGCCTGGAGGTGACGGTCCGATGGGTCGCCTGCCTCCCCCAATACAGCGACAGCCCCTTCTTTCCCCTCAGACGGCTCCTGAGGGGCCTCATCGGAATCTCCTGGGATCAGGAGGAGACGCTCTCCCGGACGAAAATCCAGGATTATATCAGGGCCCTGGGACTCCCGGATCCCCGGCGGGCCCAGGAGACCCTTGAGGATCTTTTCGGTTTCTCCTCTCCTCCCGGACTTCGGAGGCCCCGCACCTCCCGGCGGCAGTCGGTGGAAGAGCTGATCTTGGAACTCCTCCGGATCCGGGAGCGGGGCCCCTTTCTCCTGATCGTCGAGGATCTCCAGTGGGCCGACGATTCCACCCGGCAGGTCCTCAAAAGGGCCCTGGAGGAGCCGGGACTCACCCGGGGGCTTCTGACCCTTTTCACCGTCCGGGAAGGGGAGCGGCCCCCCTGGATCGACCGCCTCCCGAATTTGAGTCTCCTGTCCCTTCCTCCCCTCACCGATCCGGATAGCCGGAGGATGGCCCTCGATCTGGCCGGAGCCGGAGGGCTTCCCGAACCGGATCTCGCCCTCCTCGTCCGGGAGGCGGGGGGCATCCCCCTTTACCTCGCCCAGGGGGTGCGGACGCTCCTCGAGGGAAGTCCGTTGGATCATCCGGATTTGCGGCGAGCCCGTCCCCGGACTCTCGATGAGCTTCTCTCCGACCGCCTCGCCCGCTACCCCGGGGATCGCCCCTTTTACCAGCGGGCCGCCGTCATCGGCCGGGTGATTCCCGAGGAGTTCTTCCGGGCCCTTTCCCCCGAACCCCCGGACGACCTCGAACGCTTCCTCGCCCGGGGAATCCGGGCCGGTCTCCTGAGACGCCTTGTGGACCCCGCCGAGACCTCCTTCGAGTTCTGCCACCTCCTCTTCCAGGAGGCGGCGCTCCGATCCCTGGTTCCGGAGGAACGCGAGCGGCTTCATCTTCTGGTGGGGGAGACCCTGCTCAAATCCTTTCCCGCGAAGGCCGAGGCGATGCCGGAGCTTTTGGCGCGCCATTTCGAAATGGGCGGGCGATCCGACCTGGCCATCTTCTGGTACGAAAAGGCCGGGCGCCGCTCCTTTGCCCGGGGATCGCTTGTCGAAGCCCTGAAAAATGCCGAATCGGCCCTGCGGCTTCTGCGCTTGCGGCCGGACCCCCAGAAAAATCCCGGCCTTGACCTGGCCCGCCTCCTGCTCCTCCTGGGAAAGATCCGGACCGAGACCGCAGGGCTGGGTCCGGAGGTGGAGGCGATATTCAAGGAGGCGAAGGCCCTGAGCGAAGCCGGCAAACGCCGTTCGGAGGAGTCGGTCCACTCCCTCTTCGGCCATTTTCAGGTCCTCCTGGCCAAGGCCAGGCTCGACGAGGCGGAGGAGATATTGCGGGATCTGGGGGGACGAGCCGGTTCCAAAGGAAGTCCGGCCCTCCGGGAGATGGTTCGCTTTGGGGCGGGGCAGCTTCACTACCACCGGGGAGAGTTTCCGGAGGCCCTTTTGTCGCTCAGGGACCCAGACCCGGAGCGGGAATGGCCCGGGAGCTTTCTTCCGGGGGGGTTCGGACGCCAGATCGCAAGCATGCGGGCCCTTTCGCTGTGGATGGCGGGAGAGTTCCGAAAGGCCCGGGAGGAACGGGAGCGGATCGAAGGGTGGGCCCGGGAAAAGACCCCCCTCCGGGGATATTACCTTCTGGTCTCCTGCCTCCTCTCCCGGAGTCTCGGCGACTCTCATGCCGTGCTCGAAAAATCCGAGGAGATCCTGGCTCATACCCGGGAGGCCCAGTCGGGAGCCTGGATCCCGTTCGGCATGGGATTCAGGGGATGGGCGCTGGCCCGGGCGGGCCACAGCATGGGCCTTCCCCTCCTCCTCAAAAGCCTCCCCCTGGCCCGTAGGATTCACCGGGTGGCCGAGCCGCTCTTCCTCTCCCTCCTGGCCGAGGCCTACCTGGCGCGGGGAGACGGACAGAGGGCCAGGAAAACCGCGGAGTCGGCCCTCGCAGTTATCCGCCGGACCGGAGCCCGGACCCAGGAATCCGAACTCTGGCGCCTCCGGGGCGAAAGCGCACGCCTCGCTGGAGATTCTGAAGGGGCGGAGGAGGACTTCCAGAGAGCCCTTTCGGTCGCCCAATGCCAGCAGGCTCCGGCTCTCGCCCTAAAGGGAGCCGTGGCCCTGGCCCTCCTTTACTGCGACCAGGGAACTCACGAGAAGGTCCGACCACTTCTTCTGCCTCTGGAATCGCTCGTCCAGGGACCCGGGGCCGACGGAACCCAGCCGGAGGTCCAGACGGCCCGGGATCTGTTGTCCCGGCAGACATAAATCCCGAAGGAGATGTGAGGGATCCAAGGCCCTACAGGATCAGCATGGCATCCCCGTAGCTCAGGAAGAAGAAGCCTTCCTCAAGGGCCCGGTCATAGATCCCGCGCCAACGGCCGTCTCCTCCCAGAAAGCCGTCCACCAGGACCAGAAGGGTGGAGCGGGGAGTGTGGGGGCCGCCACCGATCCGGGAACCCGGGAATAGACCGTCTGGTAGCGCTCCCGGTCGGAGGCGTCCGCCGGGCGCATTCTCGCGATGTAGGGGGGAAGGGGCATCTCCCCCTCCGCCAAAAGCTCGCCTGTGAGCCCCCTCTCCCCCCGGTACTCCCCGGAGAAGCTCCCTTCCGACTCGTCGAAGACGATCTCCCCGATCTCTCCCCGGCCGGAAAAGAGAGAAAGACGGGAGGCCTTTTTGAGCCCCTTCGAAAGAAAGCGGAGCCGATGGGGGGGGAGAGAATCGAAGGGTCCCAGGATGAGGAGCCCGACCTTTCGGCCCGAGGGGGTCCGGGCCTCTACCCGGGCCGGAACCACCCGGGAGTCGTTCACCACCAGCCGGTCTCCCGGAGAGAGGATCTCCGGAAGGTCTGAGACCCGCCGGAAGGAGAGCTCCCGGAGATCCCCGGGATCCCGGGGCGAAACAAGAAGGCGGCTCTCCTCCCTTTGTCCTGGCGGAACGAGACGGATCCGCTCAGAGGGGAGGCGGTAGTCGTAGGAGTCGCCGGAGAGATCGGTGGATTCGGCCACGGGATCTGTCTACCGTCGGAAGAGGGAAAAAAGGACCGAGAGGAGAAGGGAGAGGACCACCGAAAGGACAAGGCCCGAGACGATCGGAAAGGAGAAGACGAAGCCCGGCTTTTTGATCACGATGTCCCCGGGGAGGTGGCCGAACCGCGAGAGAAGTCCCCGCCCTCCCGACCGCTCGAGGAGGTAGAGGATCCCCGCGGCCAGGAGAAAGGCGAGACCGATGGTGGCCAGGGTCCGGGAGAGCATGGATCCTTACCCTGTGGCGAGCATGCGGTCGAGGGCCCCTCTCGCCCCCTCGATCACCTCCGGAGGGAGGGTGATCTCGGGAGCCATGTCTTCCAGGGCCCAGAGGATCTTTTCAAGCGAGTTCACCTTCATGTTGGCGCAATCGCAGCTTTGGCAGGCCGGAATGAAGGTCTTCTCCGGATTTTCCCGGGAGAGCCGGTGGATCATGCCGAGCTCGGTTCCCACGATGACCTCCTTCTTGCCGGAGGCCTTCACCTCCGAGGCCATCCGGCTGGTGCTGGCCACCACATCGGCGCATTCGGCCACCGGCGCCGGGCATTCGGGATGGGCGATCACCAGGGCGTCGGGATGGGCCTTGCGCTCCCGGTAGATGTCGGAGGCCATGATGCGCACGTGGGTCGGGCAGAACCCCGAATAGAGGATCAGGGACCGGCCGGTCTTTCGTTGGACGAACTCGCCCAGGAACTGGTCCGGAAGAAAGATGATCTTCTTGTGGGCGGGGATCGACTCGACGATCCGGACGGCGTTGGCCGAGGTGCAGCAGATGTCGGATTCGGCCTTGACCGCGGCCGAGGAGTTCACGTATGTCACGACCACCGCCCCCGGATGGAGGGACCGGAGGCGCCGGACCTCCTCGGGCGTGATCATGTCGGACATGGGACACCCCGCGGCAAGATCGGGCACGAGAACGGTCTTGGAGGGAGAGAGGACCTTGGCGGTCTCGGCCATGAAGTGAACCCCGCAGAAGACAATCACGGGATGTTTCGTGGCGGCGGCATGGCGCGAGAGCTCAAGCGAGTCTCCCACGAAATCCGCCACGTCCTGGACCTCCCCGATCTGGTAGTTGTGGGCCAGGATGAGGGCGTCGTGACGCCTTTTGAGGTCGTTAATCCGGTCGACCAGGTCGTGGCCGTGGGCCCGGAGGGGTGAGGGGAGAATTGAGGCACTCATGACAGGACTCCCTTTTGGAGAAGAAGCTCGGCGATCTGGATGGCATTGGTCGCCGCGCCCTTTCTCAAGTTGTCGCCCGTAAGCCAGAGATTGATCCCGTGGGCCACGGAGGGGTCGCGCCGGATGCGGCCCACCAGGACTTCGTCGCGACCCGCGACGCTCCGGGGGACCGGATAGAGCTCCCGGGCGGGATCGTCCCAGACCTCCACCCCCGGGGCCCGGGAGAGACGCTCCCGGACGGCCTCGGGAGAGACCGGACGGGCAAATGAGAGGTTCACCGACTCCGAATGGCCGACCATGACCGGCACCCGGACGCAGGTCGCAGAGACGGGAAGGTCGGGGATCTCCAGCATCTTCCGGCTCTCCCGGACCATCTTTTCCTCCTCCTTGGTGGAGCCGTCGGGAAGAAAGGCATCGATTCTGGGAAGACAGTTGAAGGCGATCTGATAGGGGGCGTAGACCTTCGGTACGATGGTGTCCCCCTCTCCGTTTAAAATCTGGGCCAGTTGACCGGCCAACTCGTCCATCGCCTCCCGGCCGGTCCCCGAGACGGACTGGAAGGTGGTGACCACGAGCCGTTCGAGAGGAGACAGGTCCAGAAGGGGCCGGAGGACCACCAGAAGAAGGATGGTGGCGCAGTTCGGATTGGCGATCAGGCAGGGCCCCTTCCGGGTCGGAAGATGATGGGGATTGACCTCCGGCACCACAAGGGGGATCTCGGGCACCATCCGGAAGGCGGAGCTGTTGTCCACCACCGAGGTCCCCTGGGCCACCAGGGCCGGGGAGAGGGTCCGGCTCACCTCGGCCCCCGCGGAAAAAAGGGCCAGGGGAATGCCGGCAAGCTGGGAGGGTTTCTCCAGCCGCTTCACCGGCAGATTTTTCCCCCGGAAGGAGATCCGTTCCCCGGCCGAGCGCTCCGAGGCGAAGAGATGGAGCTCGGTCACGGGAAAGTCCCGCTCCTCGAGGATGGCCACCATTTCCCGGCCCACCGCTCCTGTGGCGCCAACAATTGCGACTTTCACCGGCTCGCACCTTCCTTGTCCAGAAGGGCCCAGAAGGCCCCCGAAATTTTCTCCCCCATCTCCCGGCAACCCACCACACGGCTTCCCGGCTCTGCGATATCCCGGGTCCGGATGCCCTCGCCCAGGACGGTCTCCACCGCCTTCTCCAGGGTCCGGGCGAGCCGTCCCTCCTCCAGGGAATGGTCGAGGAGCATGGCGAGCGAGAGGAACATGGCGGAGGGGTTGGCCAGATCCTTTCCCGCGATGTCCGGGGCGCTTCCGTGGATCGGCTCGTAGAGGCCGGTCCGGCCGCCTATGGAGGCCGAGGCCAGCATCCCGATCGAGCCGGTCAGCTGGGAGGCCTCGTCGGAGAGGATGTCGCCGAAGATGTTCCCGGTCACGATCACGTCGAACTGGCCAGGGTTTCTCACAAGCTGCATGGCGGCATTGTCCACGTACATGTGGTCGAGGGCCACCTCCGGGAACTCCCGGCCGACCCGTGTCACGACCTCCCGCCAGAGGACGGAGGATTCGAGGACGTTGGCCTTGTCGACCGAGGTGACCTTCCTCCGGCGGCCTTTGGCCACCGAGAAGGCCACCCGGGCGATGCGCTCGATCTCGGGCTCCGAATAGCGCTCGGTGTTGATTCCCACCCGGATCCCGTTCTCGGTCACGATCCCCCGGGGAGAGCCGAAATAGATGCCTCCGGTCAGCTCCCGCACCACCAGGAGATCGAGCCCCGCGATCACCTCGGGCTTGAGGGTGGAGGCATTCGCAAGCTCCCGGAAGAGACGGGCGGGACGAAGGTTCGCGAAGGCCCCGAGCTTCTCCCGGATCCCGAGAAGGGCCCGTTCCGGACGATGCTCGTAGGGAAGGGTATCGTAGCGGGGACCTCCGACGGCGGCCAGGAGAACCGCCTCCGAGTCAAGGGCCAGGGCCACCGTCTCCGGAGGAAGCGGATGGCCGGTCCGGTCGTAGGCCGCCCCCCCGATCAGGGCCTCCCGGACCTCGAGGGAGAGCACCTTTCGGGAGGCCATCGTCCGGAGAAGCTCGGCCACCGGTTTCATGACTTCGGGACCGATTCCGTCCCCTGGGAGAAGCAGGATCTTTCGCGGGTTGCCTGTGGTCACGCTCTGTCCTTTCATGGGTTTGTTGGGGTCCCGGGGGATTTCTGGGCTAGAGGACGGGCTGGGGGGTGATTTTGGCCCTCCGGTCCCGCTCCTTCTTCCGCTCGAGCCGGTTCAGCGCCTCGAGATAAGCCCGCGCCGAGGCCACGAGGATATCGGTGTCGGCCCCGTGGCCTGCCGCCACCCGCCCCTCCTCCTCGAGCCGGACCGTCACCTCGCCCAAGGCATCGCTTCCCCCCGTGATCCCCTTGACGGTAAAAGAGTGGAGTCGGGCGGTCGACCCGGTGAGCTTGGAGAGGGTGCGGTAGATCGCATCCACGGGCCCGGAGCCCAGGCCCGCCATCTGGCGCTCCTCCCCGTCGACGGTGAGGACGATGGTGGCGGTGGGGGGAACCAGGGTTCCGCCGCTCACGGCCAGCCTCTCGAGACGGAAGCGGTCCTTGCCCTGTTCGGCCGTGCCCTCGGAGAGGAGGGTTTCGAGGTCCTCGTCGTAGATCTCCTTCTTCTGGTCCGCGAGCTTCTTGAAGCGGGCGAAGGCCAGGGAGAGCTCCTCTTCCGGGAGGCGGTAGCCCAGGGTTTCGAGCCGGCTCCGGAAGGCATGCCGCCCGGAATGCTTGCCCAGGACCAGGGCCCCTTCAGAGAGTCCCACCTGCTCGGGACGCATGATTTCGTAGGTGCGCTTGTCCTTCAGGAGGCCGTCCTGGTGGATCCCCGATTCGTGGGCGAAGGCGTTGGCCCCGACGATCGCCTTGTTGGGCTGGACCAGCATCCCGGTGATGGTCTGGACCAGGCGGGAGGCCCGGATGAACTCCTCGCTCTTGACCCGGGTGTCGAGGCCGAAAAAGGCCCGCCGGACCTTCAGGGCCATCACCACCTCCTCCATCGCGGCATTTCCCGCCCGCTCCCCGATGCCGTTGATCGTGCACTCGATCTGGCGGGCGCCCCCCTCGATGGCCGCCAGGGAGTTGGCAACGGCAAGCCCCAGGTCGTTGTGGCAGTGGGCGGAGAAGACCACGCCGGAGGCGCCGGGAACCGTCCCGACGAGGAAGGCCACGAGCTCACGGAACTCCGAGGGAAGGGCGTACCCCACCGTGTCGGGAATGTTGATCGTCCGGGCCCCGGCCGCGACCGCCACCCCCACCGCCCGGGCGAGGAAGTCCCGGTCGCTTCTCGTGGCGTCTTCCGCCGAAAATTCGACATCGCCCACCAGCTCTGACGCCCGGCGCACCGACCGGTCGATCGTCGCGAGCACCTCCTCCGGGGAGAGCCCCAGCTTCTTTTCCAT
>DAIBTC010000048.1 GCA_027415345.1 Nitrospirota bacterium | reverse complement strand
GTGAACAGTCTCGAGGGCGTCTCCAGCTGATTGATCCGGAAGAAAAACGCCCCCCCGCATCCAGAAAAAACTCTGGGGAGGACCGCTCTAGTCTCCCCAGCTATTTTGCCGGAAGCTGTGGCGCTGGTCTTTACCCATATCTTGTTCTTATGGACACAGATGATATGGGTAAAGATCAGCCCTGAAGGCCGAGTTTGCGGCACGATTTTGATCAAGAAAATGTCCTGATATCGGAGATATCCAAAACTACAAAGGCGGACAAAAGGGTTCGGTAAAATTCCCAAAATCAGAAGAGCCCGGCCGTGTCAGATGGGCCGGGCTCGTTTTCCTTCGATTTCGCCTCCCCGACCGAAAATCAGATCACGGAGCGCCTTCCTTCTCCCCGTAAGGGGCCATGTGACGGATGATCTTTCCCTCGACCATGTACATGATGATCTCGGCCACGTTGGTGGCATGATCGGCAAAACGTTCGAGCGAGCGGCTCACGAACAGGATGCGGATGATGGGGCTAGTCTCCCCGGTATGACGCTTCAAATTTTCGACGATGGTCTTCACGAGCTCCCGGTGGAGGACATTGACCCGCTCGTCTTCCAATGTGACCTGGCGGGCCAGGGCGGTATTTCTGGAGACGAAGGCATCGAGGGCTTCCCGGAGCATCCCGCGGCCAATATTGGACATCTCCACAATGGAGGACGGGACCGGGATGGAGGGTTCGTCGCAGAGCTCTACCACCCGTTCCGAGATGTTGGAGGCAAGATCGCTCATGCGCTCGAGGTCGGTGATGATCTTCATGGCGGTGATGACGAAGCGGAGATCCCGGGCCTCCGGCTGATGGAGGGCAATCATTCGGACACAGTCCTCGTCGATCCCCACCTCCATGGCGTTGACCTGGTGGTCCCGGTCGATGACCCCCTTTGCCTTGACGGGATCCCGTTCCACGAGAGCCTCCGTCGCCTCCTTCATCTGGAGGTCGACCATGTTCCCCATTTCCGTGATCCGGCCCTTGAGCTGCTCGAGCTCGGCATCAAGATGTCGCTGCACCTTTGTCCTTCCTCTTTAGCCGAACCGGCCGGTGATGTAATCCTCAGTCCGGGGATCTTCCGGGTTGGTGAAGATCTTGGTGGTATCGTTCACCTCGACCAGTGTCCCGTCCAGGAAGAAGGCCGTGCGGTCGGAGACCCGGGCGGCCTGCTGCATGTTGTGGGTTACAATCGCTATTGTATACCGATCCTTGAGGTCCTGCATTAGCTCCTCGATGCGCGCGGTCGAGATGGGGTCGAGGGCGGAGGCCGGTTCATCCAGAAGGATCACCTCCGGTTCGACGGCCAGGGCCCGGGCAATGCACAGCCGCTGCTGCTGGCCTCCGGAGAGGGAGAAGGCGGAGCCGTTCAGCCGGTCCTTGACCTCGTCCCAGAGGGCGGCCGCCTTCAGGGATTTTTCGACGATGTCGGAGAGGACGGAGCGTGACTTCACTCCCTGGATCCGGAGGCCATAGGCCACGTTTTCGAAGATCGACTTCTGGAAGGGATTGGGTTTCTGGAAGACCATGCCCACCCGCTGGCGGATGAGGACGGGGTTGACGGCGGGACCGTAGATCTCCTCCCCGTCTAGGGTGGCCGATCCCTCGACGCGAAAATCAAGGAAAAAGTCGTTCATCCGGTTCAGGCTCCGCAGAAAGGTGGACTTTCCGCAACCGGAGGGACCGATCATGGCCGTGATCTTGCGCTCATAGATGGTGAAGTCTACGTTGTGGAGCGCCTGGGTCTTCCCGTAGAAGGCACTGAAGTTTTTGACCTCGATCTTGGGCACGGGAAAGGCGGGAGATTCAGGTTCCAAAGGGTCTCCTATCCCATTCTCTGGGCGTATTTGCGGCTTCCCCAGGCCAGGAGCCGGATTCCCATGTCCAGAAGAAGGACGATCAACGTGAGGACCAGGGCCGCGGCCATGGCCTTGACGTGAAGTCCCTTCGAGGGTTCATGGATGTAAATGAAGATCTGCATCGCGAGATCCCCGACCGAACCGTTGGAGCCGACCAAGTTCTTGGGGATGCCGGTGTTGTAATAATTGGTGAAGATGAGAGGCGCCGTCTGTCCCAGGACATTCAGAACCCCCAGGAGGATTCCCGTGCCGATGCCGGTGATGGCAGCCGGAATGGCGAGGCCCCGGACGACCTGGAAGCGGGAGGCCCCCAGGGCCAGGGCCCCCTCGATGTAGCTTCGGGGAACGTCCCGAAGGGCCTGCTCGGTCACCCGGGTCACGATGGGAATCATGATAAATCCCAGGGTGAGTCCCGCCGCAAGCCCAGAAAATCCCCAGTGGAAGCCGTATCCCGTATTGGTGGAGAAGACATAGAACCCCACCACCCCCCAGATGACCGACGGCACCCCCAGAAGAAGGTCCGACAGAAGCCTCGTCGCCTTGGCGAGAGGCGTGTGGGACTGGTCCCAGAGGTAGAGCCCGGCCCAGACCCCTACGGGAACGGAAAGGAGGCTCGCGATGACAATCAGGATCAGACTTCCGACGATGCCGTTGGCGATGCCCCCTTCGATCCCCACGGGGAATCCCCCGGGCAGGGTGGTGAGGAAGGAGAGGGACAGGGCCGCCTTGCCCCGGTCGTAGGCCACGTAGATGATGGCAAGAAGCGGGGTCACCGCCAGGACAAAGGCCACGGCCGTAAGGGCGCCCAGAAGGGCGTTACGGACCTTCCGGTAGAGCGATAGACCCTTTTCGGGAAGGACGTTCTCAGCCACCGCCCACCGATCCTGCCAGTCGGCCTCCCATGAGTTTCATGAGAAGCTCCCGGCCCAGGGTGTTCACCACAAGCGAAATCACGAGAAGAATGAGACCCAGCTCGATTTCCGCGGCCGAATAGAGCGGGTCGATCACCGCATAGGTGAAGGTATTGGCCAGAAGGGAGCTGATCGTGTACCCCACATCCTGGATCGAGGTGGGGATGGAGGCCTGGTTTCCGATCAGAAGAAGGACCGCCATCGTCTCCCCGATGGCCCGGCCGAACCCCAGGATGACCGAACCGATGATTCCCGGCACGACCGCCGGAAGCTTGACGAAGAAGACCATCTCCGCCTTTGTGGAGCCCAGGGCATAGGAGGCCTCGACCGTCTCCCGGGGGACCATGACGAGCGAGTCCCGGGTCACGGTGGCCACCAGGGGAATCACCATGATGCCCACGACCAGTCCCGCCGCGAGGATCCCGTACCCCATGGCGTCTCCATTGAAGAAGTCCCAGTGGCGTCCCAGGGTATTTGCGAGAAAGGGCTCCACCTGATCCCGGAGAAGGGGCACCATAAAGATGATGCCGAAGGCGCCGAAGACGATGGAAGGGATGCCGGCCAGCATCTCCATCAGGGTCGAGACAGCCCCGACCAGCCATTTCGGAGAGTAATCGGAGAGGAAAAGGGAGGAGAGGATGGCGATGGGAATGGCAAAGAGAAGGGCGATCCCGGTGACCCAGAAGGTTCCCACGATATAGGTCCAGGCACCGAAGATATGCCGGTGGGGGTTCCAGGTCGAGGTCCACAGGAAGGACCACCCGAACTTCGTGATCGATGGCCAGGCCTCGACAAGGCTGACCCCCAGCACGGTGGCAAATAGGGCCAGGACAAAGAGGCCTCCGACCAGGAGGGTCCCCTGGAAAATCCGCTCGGAGCGATGGATCCTTTGAGTTGAGACCTTCCGGAGATCCCGCAAAACGCTCTTTGTCTTAGATCCCTGTTCGCTGGTGGAATCGGGAGGGTTTGGCGGGAGGCCGGGGGAAGAGGCCAAAAGGGTCGGGGAAGGGACGGCGGAAAGGGTGGAGAGCGGCTCCTTGGCCAGGGTCTGGCCCTCGTTCATGTTTGACTCCGTGTCGGATTCCAACGTCACTCCCATGACTCTCTCGAAAAAGAGACCGGCCCGGAAACTCTCTCCGGACCGGCGTGATGACAGACAAGCAAAGCCGGCCGGCTCTATCCCCCGGACTCGATCTTGAGACTGTTTCCGGGAAGGAGGCGGTTTAAGATCTTGTTGAGGCGCGGCTTTAACGGCGCGAAGGGAAGGGGCGCAAAACCGGTCTTGACCGTGTACTTCTCATGCTGTCCCTTGGTGAGGGCCCAGATGATCATCTTCTTGACCTCGAGCATCGTGGCCGCCGGAAGCGAGGTGCTCACCATCCAGAACTCGAAATTGGCATCGGGGTAGACATCCTTGCCATGGAGATTCCAGACGATCGACCGGTTGAAGTCGTCGGGAAAGGTCGGATCGTGGAGGGCGGCCTTCCCGGCATTCCGGATCGTCTTTACGGAGCCGACTACATAGTAGCCGTCGAGATTCTTGAGGGCCATGGAGCTCAGATGATACTCGTTGATCCATCCGAGTCCCACGTATCCGATGGCGCCGGGAGTGGCCATGACGGCCGCAACGACCGCATCGGAGCCGTTGTAGCCCGATCCCACCGGCCAGGAGGGAGAGAGATCACGGCCGATTTCGTCGTACCACTCCTTCGAGGTCTGGGAGAGATAGTCGGTAAAGACGAAGGTGGTTCCCGAGGCGTCAGCCCTGTGGATGACCTTGATCCGCTGGTGGGGAAACTTCACGGAAGGGTTGATGGCGCGGATGGCCTTGTCGTCCCAGAAGCGGATCTTGCCCATGAAGATGCGGGCCAGGACGGGACCGTCCATGCGGATCAGCTTGGATTTTCCGATTCCCGGGATATTGTAGATCACCTGGGTGTCGTCAAAGGCGACCGGAATGGAGGCGAGGCTTTCATAGCGTTTTCTGAGATCCTTGGTCAGATAGGCGTCGGAGGCTCCGATCGTGATGTTCCCGTTGGCGGCGTTCGAGATGCCGAAGCCCGATCCGGTCGAGGCCACGGAGATGTGCACTCCCGGATGGCTTTTCATGTAGGCATTGGCCCAGACCTGCTCGAGCGGGAAGAGCATGGTTGAGCCGGAGATGGTGAGATCGGTGGCATTGGCGGATCCGACTCCCGACAGGACAGAGACCACTGCGAGGGCCGCTGCCAGGCCAAAACTCCGCTTGACGAAATTCATGAAATCCTCCTTAAAAGGTAGGTTGACCCTATCACAACAAGACGACAGCTCTGTTACAAACCTGTTACAGATCGATGACGGATCGGTCAGGAGACCTCATCCCTGATCCGGTACCCGACTCCCCGGACCGTTTCAATCACGGTGCACGGGTCGTCATGCCGGGACATCTTCTTCCTGAGTCCATGGATATGGACCGACAGATTGTGGTCCTCCACCTCCCAATGCTCTCCCCACAAACTTTTCATGAGCTCCTCCCGGCCCATGACGCGGCCGGGATGCCGGATGAGCCGGACAAGAATGCGGAACTCAAGGGGCGTGACCGGAATCCTTTGCCTCTTCCAGCGCACTTCGTGGCGTTCGGTGTCGACAATCAGCTCTCCCACCTCATAACGGGCGGGCGCATCAGGATCCTCGTGGTTCCCCGAACGCTCCCGTCTTAAAAGCGCCCGGATCCGCGCCTGGGTTTCCCGATCCGGACAGGGAAGCGCCAGCACCTCGTCGGCGCCGGATTCGAGAGTCCGGACACGCTCCTCCGGATCCCTCTCCTCCGTCATCACAAGAACCGGGACACGGGGAAGGTTCCCCCGACCCCGCACGAAGGCGAGAAAGGAATTGACTTCGTTTTTGGAGACCGAGGAATCGAAAAGGATGAATCCGACCCTCTCCCCTCCCGCCGCAATCCTCCGCGCCATCCAGATTCCCTCCTCGGCAGAATGGGCCACCCGCACTCTGGGAAAGTCCTCCAGGAGGAGCTTCTTGATCACGATTTCGCGGCTTAGGCTGTTGGCGATGACCAGCGCAACCGCCGGACGGTCTTTTTTCTCTTCCGCCATGCCAGAATCCTCCATGAGCCCACGATAGCCCCTCTGGATGTCTCCCGTATGACGAAGCTGTTTCATTTCGATGACACTCCTCTCAAGAGGTCCGGGAAGAAGCCTCCCCGGACCCGTGGTTTTCTAGAACAGGTAGAACCAGCTCATCATGACCCGGTTGTCGAGGGCGTTGGCGCCTCCCACGTAGACCGCATCGTACTGGCCGAATTCGAGACCCGCCCGGACGGCCGGGGTGAAGTCGTGCCAGAGGTCGACATAGGCGAAGGTCAGATGGGTGTCGGGTTCGAGGTAGCTATAGAGACCATTGGTCGAACCGGCTCCGCCGAGGGTTGAGGGCACGCCGCCCAGGGCTCCGGAGATCTGCTGGAGATTGGAGGCGTTGTCCACTGCGAAACCCACAACGATCGAAGTCCGGGCATCATCCGGGAAGTAGTACTGCAGGTCGGCGTTGTAGGTCTGGATGTCAAGAGGCATGAAGCCGTTGTTGGCGATCACGCCGTTTCCGGCATATCCCGCCCCCGGCGTGCTGACCGAAGCCCCACCGAGACCAAAGGAGAGGTTCGGGAACTGCCAGGCGTCCCCCTGGCCCCAGGTGTATTCGGCCTGGAGGGTCAGGTTGTTGCCGGGCTTGTCGTTATGGATCGGAATGATCGGAAGGACCAGGTCGACTGCACCGGCCGCCGTCCAGGAATTGAAACCGGCGTTGGCTGTGGTGTGAAAGGTCGTTGACGTGGAGTTGATATAACCCGAATAGTAGGTCTCGATCCCCGAAATTCCGATCGAGGCCGGGAACTGGCCCTTTCCGGTGTCGCCGATCATCATCTCCGTCATCAGGTGGCTGTCGGAAAGTTTAAGCCCTTCGGTAAAGGCCGGAAGGGAGGCTGTGGTGGTGGGGGGAAGCATCACCGCCACGGCAGGTTCGAGCATCAGGCCTTGGGAGAGTTCGTCCATATGGAGGATCTTGTACCACCGGATCTGGGGGAACCGACCGTAGGCCGTGCCGGGGCCCGGAGCGATCTGCAGATTGTTCTGGATGTTGTAGGGCTGCCATCCAAAGAGGGACCAGTACTGTCCGACCAGGACGTTGCCCCAGGAGGGCGTCGTCACGTCGAAGAAGAAATGACGGATGCGGAAGATCGGGTTGGTCACGTATCCAAGACCCGAACCCGTTAGGTTTTCCCCCGGATCGGCCAGAAAGTCCATCTCCAGGAGGGCCCGGATCTTGTAGCCGTTGTAGACCGGAGAGGAGAGGGCGAATCCGATACGGGAGTTGTTCACGTCCATCCCGAACCGGCTTCCATCCACCGTGCTTCCGAGAGGGGTTCCCGAGGCGCTCCCGTTCGCAGCCGTTCCCTTGACCAAGCTGCCGTTGGCCGGCGCCGCGTTGAAGGGCCAGTTGTTGTAGGAGTTCGAGGAATCATAGACCGTGTCCACCTGGACGAATCCGTACATCGTGGTCACCCATTTCCCCATCATCGTGCTGTATCCGGGGGGGGGCGCATCCGGCATCAGGTTCTGGAAGGAGTTGTGAAATTCCGAGTTGAATCGGTCCATATCCGCCTGGGTGGCCTTCTGGGAGCCGGACGGAGTGCCGGACTGGTTGGTCGCCGTCTGTCCCGGCTGCGAATAGGGCGAATCTGGAGAGAGGTTGTCGGCGAACGCCGGGGTCCAGCCGCCGGCGGCGAGAAGTGCCGCGGCAAGCCAGGCCAGAGCTCGCGCCTTCCTTTTTCCTGTGGTCATCAAGAGGTCCTCCCTAAGTGTGTGGTCTGTGACTTAAAGTCCTTAAGAAATCCAAACTTTTTATCTCCCCGGAACGACGAAGGTCCCGGGGATCGGGCTGGAATTCCCCGACATGCGCGGGGGCCACTCCGGACGATGGCTATCCTACCGGGGGGGATGAAAAGGGAATCTCAAGGGAATGTGACAAACTGGTGAACGGGAAAAACGGGAAAATCCTCCGAAGGGAGGATCAAGGAAGAGAGAGGATTGAAAAAATCAGGCCGTACAGCCTGATCGTGAGGCCCTCCCCGCCGGGATCAGGGGGGGGCCAAAAAAGAAAGAAGCCGCTCGGAAAGACCATAGCCTCCGGCGACCCGAAGGGCGATAGATCTAAGATCGGGTCGGACACCAAGGAGGTTCGCGATATCCGCGAGATCCTGGGGCCCGCCGGCAAAGCACTTGAGAGCGATGAAATCCTCCACACTGCAGACCGTGATTCCCAGGTCCGGGAGAAAGGTCCCCCGATCGACGCGGGTTCCGGCGACCTGTGGAAGGATATCGAAGGGAACCTCCCCGACTTCGCCCCTGATGACCCAGGGGAGCGGATCATCGGGATCGCCCCAAGTCAACTGGCTCTCAATCCCCTTGTTCCTGAGAGCCGCATTCATGGCCATCGGCTCCCCCCCCGAAATAAAATCGGCATCGAGGGTTCCGCGGACATAACCGAAGGCCGAGAGAGCCATGCCTCCGATGAGGGCACAGGAATCCGGACCCAGAATCTCCGAAACCGTCCTGGCACAACGCAGAAGGCTCTCCTCTCCGTCCCCTTGAGGGTTCCTATTTCCGGCCATGACCGCCCCGAAAGGCCTCGGCATAAGCTCTGGCAAGAAGACGCATTTCCGCCGACATCCTTGAACAGAGGCGAAGACGTCCTGCCATTTCCGCCGGACTGTCGAGGTCCACCGGTTTCAGGGAGGATCTCCCGGACTGGTGGATCCCTCCCCTCCGTTCAAGCTTGTCTTTATTCACCACACTGTCTTCTCCCGATGAATGCCCCCATGATCTTGGCCTCCCTCTCGATCCCAAGCGGAAGGGGTCCTCTTGGCTCGCCTGTCTTCTTCCTTTATTATGAAAGAAGATCATGGAATTTTCACCCTATCCGTCTTCTCACTCCTGAAAGGATCGCCCGTGTCCGTTCTCCTTGAATTTTCCATGAGTCCCCTCGACAAGGGAGAGTCGGTGGGGGATTATGTCGCCCGCTCCCTCGACATCATCGACCAGAGCGGGGTCGAATACCGCCTGAACCCCATGGGGACCGTTCTCGAGGGCGAGTGGGACGAGGTGATGGCGGTGGTCAAAAAGTGCTACGAGCGGATGAGCCAGGACTGCAGCCGCATCAGCGTCTCGATCAAGATCGACGCCCGGGAGGGCCAGACCGGACGTCTTTCGGGAAAGATCTCCTCCGTCGAAAAGCGTCTGGGACGACCGGTCAGGAAATCCTGATTTTTCCCTTTTCTCCGAAAAGGATCGCGCCATGGACTTGGCCTTCTTCTGGATGGTCCTCTTCGTTCTTGCCATGATTCTTCTTCTCGAGGCCGCCTCCCTTCTGCCCCACGGGACCCCGAGACACCGTCTGGCTTTGGGCAGTCTGATCCTTCTGGTGGCCGGAACCTTTGCTGTCACAACCCGGATGATGCTGTCGCACCAGGTTCCTTCATTTTCTCTCGCCCTCCCCACCTTCTTTCTCTCGTTTCCTTCATGACCGCGGCTCTCCCTGTCCTGGCGTTCCTCATCTCCCCCACTCCTCCCATTCTCCTCTCCTTGACACTCCGGGCTTCTCCTCCCGGACTCCAGAGACCCTCTCCATGACCCGGATTTCCCGCACCCTTGGACAGTTTCTCTCGGGACTTTCCCTTCGCTCTCCCGGCATGGTGCTCTTCACCGTCATCCTGGGCACGACCCTTCCCCTGGTGGATACGACCAGCATGAATGTGGGCCGCCTCTTCATCTCCAGGGCCCTGGACTCCTCCCCCGACGAAGTCCGGTGGCTGACCGCGGGATACAGCCTCTTTGTCGCCCTGGGCATCCCCCTCTCCTACCGGCTCCGGGGGCTCTTCGAGGAGCGGGACCTCTATTCCCTGGCCACCGCACTCTTCATGGCAGGATCCTTGGTCTCCATGACGGCCCACTTCATGCCGGGGATGATGGTGGGCCGGGCCCTCCAGGGGCTCTCCGGCGGCGTGCTGATCCCGCTGTCCATCACCCTCATCAACGAGAGCTTCCCTCCGGAACAGCGGGCGCGGGCCCTCGCTCTCTTTGCCGTGGGAAACAGCCTTGCGGTGAGCCTCGGCCCCACCATCGGCGGCCTCCTTGTCGACACCCTGGGATGGCGCTGGACGATGGGCATCCACCTTCCCGTGGGCTTTCTCACCCTTCTCTTTGCGGCCGTCTCCCTCTCCAACCATCCCCGGGCCGAAAAGGTCCCTTTCGACCTTCTGGGCTGGCTTCTCTTTTTCGGGGCCGCCTTCTTCTGCATGGAAACCCTCATGGAGGGCGAGCGCTTCGGCTGGCACAGCACGACCCTCCTTTTCATGGCCCTGGCCTGCCTCCTCTTCTTCTTTTCCTACTGGCTCCATGCGGCACGCCACCTGCGGCCCATCATCCCCCTTGACCTCTTTTCCCACGGAGGATACCTCCTCCTCTGTGCCTCCAATTTTCTCCGGTCGACCGCCATCTTCGGCCGTCTCTACCTTCTGCCCCTCTTCCTCGAGATCTTCTACCATTTCCAGAGCCATCAGGCCGGGATGGTGATCTTCATGGGGGCCATCACCGAACTTCTGATCCCGGCCTTTGCCTTCCTGATCTCTCCCGAACGCTCTTTCTTCACCTGGGGCTTCATGGCGGCGGGATCCTTCCTGATCGCTCTGTCAAATGTGGCCTACCTGACGCTTCCGGCCAATGTTTATTCCCTTTCTCTAGTCCTTCTTCCCCAAATGGTCTTCGGCGTAGGCGTCGCCCTGACCCAGGTCTCGCTTGCCCCCCTGGTCCTTCGCACCCTCCCCGCCTCCCTCCACCGGGTGGGGCTGGTCGTCCAGCTGACGATCCAGTTTCTGGGGGGAATGTTCGGGATTGTCTGGGCCCGGCACCTCGTGGACAACATCGCCCCGGCCTTCCATCCCGTTCTGCCCCAGACCTCGGCCCCCCTGCCCCCGGCCCTGGCCGGGAAACTGGTCCGGTCCCTCTCCCAGGCCTTCGCCTACAACGAAACCTTCTTCATTCTGGGAGGCGTCTCCCTCCTGGGCGCCCTCTTCATTCTCTTCCTTCCCGCCAAGGAGGCCTGGCCCCCTCCCTCTCCCCTCACTGAATCCTCGCAAAAGGAGTCCGGAAAGACCCCTTGACCCTGGAGTGTACTCCAGGGTCTATACTGTCTCTTGAGAGGATTCCGGGGAGAAATCCCTTCCGAGTTCCTCCTCCTTCGGACCGTAATTTTCGCTGACCCCTCTTGCGACAGGAGACAGTGCATGGATCCCACACCCCCTCCCGAAGGCTCCCGGCAAATTCTCCCGGCCCCCTCTACACCCGGTCTTGTGGCCGTGGCCCTTTCCGCGGCGACCTCGCTTCTGGCTGTCCTTTGCTGTGCAGGGCTTCCCGCCGCCCTCTCCCTTCTCGGAACCCTGGGGTTGGGTATCCTCTTCAAGGAACACTGGCTCTTTCCCCTGATGACACTCTCCCTCCTGATCGGGCTCTGGGGGGCCATCAAAAGCTTTCAAAGGCACGGAAGCCGGCTTCTTTTCGGGGGTTACCTCCTCTCGGCCGCCGCGCTTCCGCTTGGCATGAAGTTCGCTCCTCCGGTCATGGACGGGGGTCTCGTCCTTCTTCTTTTCATTACGGGAACCGAACTCGTCCGGGCCCTCCGGAGCCGGTCCTGTTCCGCAAATCACCAGGAGGTCCGCCCATGAGCTCCGAACATCTCTCCTTCCGGGTTTCCGGCATGACCTGCGACCACTGCGCCCGGACGGTGGAAAAATCGCTCTCCGCTGTCGACGGCGTCGCCGCCTGCCAGGTCTCCTACGCCCAGGGCCGGGGGGAGGCCACCCTTTCCGCCCCTGTTCCCTGGGAGACCCTCCGGGACGCCGTCCGCTCCCGCGGCTACGACCTTCTCCCCGACACCGGCTCCGGATCCGGATCCCCCCCTTCGCCCGAACCTCTCCGGGTGGTGATCATCGGGGCCGGCTCCGGCGCCTTTGCCGCCGCCATCCGGGCCTCGGAGCTCGGGGCCACCGTCACGCTGGTCGAGCGGGGAACGATCGGGGGCACCTGCGTCAACGTGGGATGCGTTCCCTCGAAGATCCTGGTCCGGCAGGCCCAGGAGGCCCACCAGGCCGCCCACCCCTCCTTCGTGGGCCTCACGCCGGCCTCTCTCTCCCCATCGGCCTCCCTTCTCGCCCGCCAGCGGAAGCTCCGGGTCGATGAGCTAAGAAAGGCCAAGTATTCCGATATCCTGGCAGAGCTTCCCGGGGTCGCCTATCTCCCGGGAGAGGCCCGTCTTCTGGGAGCAAAGGAGGTCGAGGTCCGGGGACCTCTCGGAGACACCACACGCCTTTTGGCCGACCGGATCCTGATCGCGACCGGCTCCCGGCCCCAGGTGCCCCCGGT
>DAIBTC010000047.1 GCA_027415345.1 Nitrospirota bacterium | reverse complement strand
AGGAGGCCCTCCTCAACTGGTGCGACTCCTGCGCCACCGTCCTTGCCAACGAACAGGTCGAGGATGGCCTTTGCTGGCGTTGCGGGAACCCTGTCAGACTCCGGACCATGGAGCAGTGGTTTCTGAGAATTACCGACTATGCCGAAGATCTCTCGATTGGTCTCGAGTCCCTCGAAGGATGGCCCGAACGGGTCAGGACGATGCAGGCCAACTGGATCGCCCCGTCCACGGGAGCCCTGATCGACTTCAGGATCGAGCCCCCTTCTTCCCGGTCACTTTCGTCCGAGATCGTGACAGTCTTTACGACACGACCCGACACTCTCTTCGGCGTCACCTTCGTGACCATCGCCCCCGAACATCCTCTTCTCGAGACCCTCCTCGAAGACTCGCCCGAGAAAATCCCCGCGCAATCCTTCATCGAAAAAACGCTCCGGGCCCGGACCCATCACAATCGGGAGGAACCCGAGAAGGAGGGGGTCTTTTCCGGGATCTTCCTCCGACATCCCCTCACGGGTGACCGCATTCCTCTCTGGATCGGCAATTTCGTCGTCGCCTCCTATGGGACCGGCGTGGTCATGGCGGTCCCCGCCCATGATCAGCGGGACTATGAATTCGCCAGGAAATATGGCCTTCCCGTCCGTCAGGTCATCCTCCCCTCCGGGGAGGAGCGATCACCCGTGCTTGAAAAAGCCATTACCGACGACGGAGTCCTTTTTGATTCAGGCTCCTTTTCCGGTCTTTCCGGAGACGAGGCCCGGGCCGCGATCACGGCTCATCTCGAAAAGACAGGGCAGGGCCGGATGAAGAAGACCTACCGTCTCAGGGATTGGGGAATATCCCGCCAGCGCTACTGGGGGACGCCCATTCCCGTGATCCACTGTCCGTCCTGTGGCATCGTTCCCGTCCCGGAGTCGGACCTTCCGGTGCTGCTCCCCCGGGATATCCATTTCACCGGAAAGGGCGGCTCCCCGCTTGCGGACCATCCCTCCTTCAAAAGCGTCCCCTGTCCCTCCTGCGGGGGAGTCGGTCAGCGGGAAACCGACACCATGGACACCTTCATCGATTCCTCCTGGTACTTCCTCCGCTTCGCCGGAATCGAGGACTCTCCCCGGGACCGCCCTTTTTCCCCGGAGGCCCTCTCCTACTGGACACCGGTTGACCAGTACATCGGAGGCGTCGAACATGCCATCCTCCACCTCCTCTATGCCCGTTTTTTCACACGAGTTCTCTTCGATCTGGGACTGTCACCCGTCAGGGAACCCTTCCGGACACTCCTGACACAGGGCATGGTTCTGAAAGACGGGTCGAAGATGTCCAAATCAAAAGGGAATGTGGTCGATCCCGACCAGCTCATCAACGAATACGGGGCCGATACCGTCCGTCTCTTCACCCTGTTTTCCGCCCCACCGGACAAGGACCTCTCCTGGGACGACAAGGCCGTCGAGGGAGCCTACCGATTCCTGGGCCGGCTTTATGGACGGGTCGACGCTCTCCTCGAGGAATTCCCGGAGGCAGTCTCCCTCGAGACCGCCACCTGGAAAGAAGGTCTCTCTCCGGAGGCCTCGGGGGTGCGGAGCAAGATCCACGAAACCATCCGGAAGGTCACCATTGATCTCGAAAACAATGCCCAGATGAATACGGCCATTGCCGGCCTCATGGAGCTTCTGAACACCCTCAGCAATTTCCAGGGGAATCCCCAGTCGGAGGAGACCGAATCACGGCGATGGGTCCTGGTCTCAGGATACCGGACGCTCCTTCTTCTTCTGTCTCCCTTCGCCCCTCACCTTGCCGAACACCTCGGGGATCGTCTGGGGCTCGGGGGGAGCGGTCATCATGGCTGGCCGGTCCCCGATGAGCGTGCCCTGGTCCGGGCGGTGGTCCCATTCGTCATCCAGGTGAACGGAAAGCTCAGGGCCACGCTGACGTTTCCCCCTGATGCCGGAGAAGAGACCGTCTCGAAGGCCGCCAGGGAAGACGAACGGGTGATCCGGGCTCTGGCCGGACAGACCATCCAAAAGACCATTTTTGTTCCGGGGAAAATCCTGAACTTTGTGGTCAGGCCCGCCTGATGAACTCCCCGGGAAGGTTCGGGCGTCTTAGGCGGGGCGGAACCGGAGCGCTCCTCGCCCTTTTTCTTTTAGGACTTTCCGGATGCGGGTACCATTTCTTCAATCTCAACGATCTGACCCAGACTCCGGCCGCCCATAACCTGAGCTTCGGAAAGAACATCCGGATCGCCGTCAAGACCTTTCACAACGGTACGATCTATCCCCTGATCGAAACCACCGTCACCCAGGCGATCAAGGACACGCTTCTTCGGACCTCCGGGGTCATCCTCGTCAACGATCCCAAGCGGGCCGACATCGTCCTGTGGGGACGCGTGGTGGCCGTGGGAGAGATGCCCCTGGCCCTGTCGAGCATCAACGGCATTCAGGAATACCAGCTCGAGATCATCCTCGACGCCCATGCGACGGGCTATAACGGAAAAGAGCTCTGGCATGGGGGCTCAATCATCGGAACCGCCCCCATGTATGTGAGTCTGAACCTCTCGCTCCTGAACACAACCCAGCAATATGCCATGAACACAGCCGCCATGAACGCCTCGGTCCGGCTTCTCAATTTCATGGCCCACAACATCGGGAGCCAATCCTTCAATCCCTTGTCAATGCAGGCCCAGATCGGGGTTCCCGCCACTCCCGGAACTCCGCTCCCCAATGGCACGGCCGTTCCAGCGGCTCCCGGAGGTGCCCCCTGATCCGTCCGGCACTTGATTTTTTCCGGCTGACGGCGCTTCCTGGAACGGTCCTCGCCTTCTCCGCGGGAGATCCCCTCCTCTCCCTGTGGGTGCGCCGGCATCTTCTGACCCTCCTGGGGATCGATCCCGAAGGAGGGTCTGCCGCCATCGACACACGAACAGGCGAGGAGATGGCCCAGTTTAAAGTCCTCGCCCGGATCCGGGAGCGGCCGATCTTCGGAAAGCGGCGGATCCTCTGGATCACCCGGGCCGACCAGGCCCCCGAGATCGACCCGCTCGAGATCCAGGGAAAAAATGGAAAATCGGTTACGACGGTGATCCTCGAGGCCCCTGAAAAACCCGTCGCCACCTGGTCGAAACAGATTCCGGCCTACAGCCTCGCCCTTCCCTCCAGGCCCTCCGACAGGGAGGCCTGGATCCGATTTCTGGCGGAGAAGCATCACCTGGTTCTGGACAGAGGGGCCATTGAACCCCTGATGACAACCTTCGAGGGATCCCCCGGTCCCGTCGACCGTCTGTTTTCGGATCTCTCCAATGAGGGAGGGGCCAGGAAGGTCTCGGAAGAGGTTCTGGAAAAACACGGAGTCGTCTCCCACTACAAGACTGTTTTCGACCTTCTCCGGGGCTTGGAAAACAGGGACAAAAAATTCTTCAGGGAGTGGGCACGGTTTCTTGAGGGGGGACAGTCGCCCTTCGGACTGATTTCGCTTCTCCACCGGCAGTGGAAGCTCTACCGGATTGCCAAAAATGCCCTGGCGGAAGGCCGGGGACAGAAGGAGGCCGAGCAGACGGTCGCCAATCTGGGAGGGGTTCCCCCCTTCGTGGCAGGCAGCATCGCAAGGTCGGCAGGAAAGATGTCTCTTGAGTCGATACGTAAGGGAGCCGACGCCCTCTGGGAGGCGGATCTTCTTCTCAAATCCGGGGTTTCCTCGACCCTTGTCATGGACCGGCTGGCCGCCACCCTCTATGCCCTGGGAGAGCCGGGAGGCGGGGTGGGGGAGACTGGAAGGAAGAAACTCGTCGCACAGCCTTCCCGGAAGGTCTGATTCGGATTTAAACCTCGGTCTCCGGCCCTGGCCAGGGACCACGACCGGATCACAGGTCAGGGAAGGTCACCCCTTGGTGGCAGGCACCCCGTTGACCTTGAGGGTAAGGCGGGAGATTTTCCGGGACGCGGTATTGCGATGGAGAATGCCGCGATTGACCGCATGGTCGATAAAGGGAACGACGCGCATGAGGGCTTCCTGGGCTTCGGCCGACTTTCCGGCGCTCACCGCCTCTTCGACTTTTTTTGCCAGGGTTCTCATCGTCATGATCGCCTGACGGTTCCGCTCTCGACGACGGGCATTTCTCCTGATATCTTTCTTGGTTGACTCGTGGTTCGCCAACGATCCTCCTTGTGGACGTTCATGAACATGGTTCATACGACGGGAAAGGGAATAGGCCCTCCCGACCCTTTCGACACATTCCTTCTAAAAGATCTCGAATGTGAGATACTATCGAAATAATGCCCGTTCGTCAATCTTGACCCCGACATCCTCCCCTCCCGCAACCCGAACTGCTTCCTGAACCCGCACCCTGAACTGACTTTCCCTCGAACCGGTCCGCCCCGGCCTGATCCGGGCACCCCGGAAACCTTGTGATTCGGAAGGGCCGGTGGTAGGATGGCTTGAAAATCAATCACACAATCAGGGTTAGCGAGCCACCCCGGAGACCACCATGCCCATTCTTCCCCCGGACATTCATTTTTCCCTCCTGGCGGGCCCTGCCCCCCTGTGACGGCGCAGGAGAGATCCACGGACAGGGACCACCGCCACGAGACGCTCCGGACCATCGGAAGACAGGGAGCCCGGGTTTCCCTGGCCATCCTCCTTTCCCGGATCTTCGGATTCCTTCGGGACATGCTGATCGCCCAGCGGTTCGGAACGGGAGCGATGGCCGACCTGTTTTATGTGGCCTACCGGATCCCCAACATGCTCCGGGAACTGTTTGCGGAGGGAGCCCTCTCCTCAGCCTTCATTCCCGCCCTGACACGGACACTGGACAAAGAGGGGCGCCGGGAAGCCGAGCGCCTCTATTCCGGAGTCTTCCTCCTCCTCTCCCTGATCCTTGTTCCGGTCATTCTGGGAGGAATGCTCTTTGCTCCGGACATTCTCTCCCTCCTGGCCCCCGGATGGAGCATCGATCCGGAGAGGAAGTCCCTGGGCGCCCTGATGATCCGGGTCATGTTCCCCTTTCTTTACTTCATCTCCCTGTCAGCCCTGGTCATGGGGGTCTACAATGCCCAGGGGCGCTTTTTTCTTCCGGCCGCAAGCCCGATCGCCTTCTCCCTGGCTGTCATTTCCGCCGTCCTCATTCCGGACCATCTTCTCCCCGGCCCCCCCATACTCCGTCTGGCGCTGGGGGTCCTTGTCGGCGGCCTTTCACAGTGGGGAATCCAGTGGCTTCTCCTGGGAGAGAACCGGCTTCGCATCTCGGAGCTTGTTCCGGTGACACGGTCCTGGCAGAACCCCAGGGTCCGGGGGGTCATGGCCCGGATCCTTCCGGCGGTGGGGGGCCTCTGGGTCACCCAGGGGAATCTCCTGATCGCCACCCTGTTCGGGTCGTATCTCGCAACAGGAACGATCGCCGCCCTCTATTACGCCATGAGGCTCGTCCAGTTTCCGCTGGGCCTGATCGGAGCGGCCGTGGCCACCGTCATCCTTCCGTTGTTCTCCCTTCATGCCAGGGACGGGAATGGGCCCCAGGACAAGCTCTCCGAAACGCTGTCCCATGGATATCGGGCCTCGCTCTTTCTCATGCTCCCGGCTTCCGCCGGACTGGTGGCCCTACGGGAACCGCTTATCCGGCTTCTCTTCCAGCATGGACAGTTCAACGAAACAAGCGCCGCCCAGACGGCCACGGCCCTCATCGGCTACGCCATCGGCCTGTGGTCTTTTTCGGGGGTCAGGATCATCGTCCGGGCCTTTTATGCAACCGGGGACATGAAAACCCCCGTCATCGGCGCCCTGGCCGGACTCTTCACCAACCTGGCCATCAGCGCCCTTTTCTCCGCCAGGCTGGGAGTCTTCGCCCTGGCCTTCGGAATCTCCGCGGGGTCGCTCGCCAACCAGGCCTATCTCTTTTTACGTCTCAAGGCCCTTCTCGGCCACCATCCATGGGAGATCTTCGGAAATGCCCCGAAGGTTCTTTTCCATTCCCTGGTTCTTCTGGTCGTCGTCCGTTTCCTGTGGCTCCGTATTGACGGAGTCCTTCCAAAGGGCTCATCACCCCTTCTTCTCTCCCTTCTGGGGCTGATCGGAGGGGGGGCGCTCCTCTATGGAGTCCTCACGGCCCTTTCAGGCGTGACGGAAAGCCGGCTTCTTTTTGAAAGGATTTCGGGACGACTTCAGCGGAAAAAGAGGTAGTTTTCCCAGAGTTTGGGGGGATTGCCGGCCATCGTCATCATGACCATGATGGCAGGCGACCAGTGGGGCCGCTGAACGCGGGCAAGGAGAGCCATCCCCGCCTGCTCGGGGGTCATTCCGGATTTTTTGTGGTTGCAGGAACGGCAGGCCGTCACGATATTCTCCCAGGTTTTCATGCCTCCCTGGGCCACGGGGATGATGTGGTCGAATGTCAGGTCTTCGGGAGGGAAAGCCTTGCCGCAGTATTGGCAGCAATTGCGGTCCCGGGCAAAGATGGTCTCGCGGGAAAACTTGACCAGACGTCGGGTGTGATGGAAAAGGACCATCCGGTAGAGTCTGACGACAGCAGGAACCTTCATGGAAAGACGGGCGGAGCGGATGTCGCGGCCATAGGTCTCCACCACCTCCACCTTACCCTGGAAAAAAAGATGCACAGCCTTTTGCCAGGGAACAATCTTGAGAGGCTCATAGGTCGCATTGAGAAGCAAGGTCCGTTCCATCCCCCTCCCCTTGACCCCGGGCTCAGGGTCTACACACCGCCCAGCATATCCAGGACATCACCCAGGGGCCGGGAGATTCCGGTCAGCCCCCGGCAGGTAATGTTCAGGTAACGGTTCTCCTGGGTGGTCTGGAGCGCCTGGTTCAGATCCACGATCAGCTCTGCCGAATCCGACTCCATGATCATGAGAAGATCCGATTCGTCCAGGCCATAGCTCGAAGCCAGTGTCATCCGGACTCCCGGAAAGCGTTCCACGACAGCCCTGCGTTCCCTTTCCGCCCCCTCCCGGACAAATTCGGGAAGCTGGGGCCAATCCTTGGACCGGACCAGGGGCCTGACGTGAATGAACCTGGAGTTCCGGGGTACAAATGGAGTTCGCGAACCGGTCTCTCCCAGAAAACCGAGATAGGACCTTTCGACCGTCAGATACCGGCCCAGGTAGGTGGAGAGAAGCTTTCCGGTCATTTCCTGGAGCAGTCCGATATTGGTTCCGACCCTCCAGAGGATGACGTCGCCCAGGCCGGAAAGCCCCACCAGACTGTAAGAGCTGCTCGCCACCTGGCTTTCGAAGGTCCTGACGACGTCGCCGAATTCCTTTTTCCCGTGGCCGACCTCTGCCGGATGGACCTTCCTCCATTCCGGGTCGATCCGCAGGATGATGAAACTTGCATACTCGCGAAGTGCGGTCGCGGATGCGCGCGGGGGGGCCGGGGACTCGGAGACGCGGGGCGCCTCGGCCTGAATCCCTTCGCGACCTGAAGGTTTCTCGGCAGGGGCGACAGGGGGAGGAGGGGGCGCCACCTCCGTGGGAGCGGAAGCTTCGGGTGAGTCGCCCGACTTGGAGGCCTTGATCCGGACAATGACGCTGGCCTCGACTCGGGACATGCCGTGGGAGCGGGCGTAGTCTTCCGCTTCCTTTTCAACATTCTTGCGGATGAAAAACGGAACCTTCTTCAGCAATGCCTGGGCATCATCTGTCCAGGGAATCCCCGAGACTTCCTGGTCTTTCGTCTCATCCGCCGCCATAACCGTCCGTCCTCCCTTGGGTCAATATTGCCGAAGCACACCCTTCTCCGGCCTTCATAAGCATCACCGGCAGACAGGGCCCTAAGCCCTGCCCTTCCTCAACATCCGACCTCTTGCCTCAAACGGGAATCGCGGGCTATTATGCCACAGGAATCAAAAAAGTCGCAAATCACACCCTCTAATCCATAAGGCCGCATCCATGGATCCCCCGGATTTTCCATCGACATTCGATTCCATGCATGCGGTCTCCAGGAAAGTGGCCGCTTCGCTAGGGTGGGAGCGGCAAGCGGATCTCCGGGAGATTGCCCGCAAGTGGAAGGAGGTCTTCGGAGATCCCATCGGGCGGGTCTCCTATCCCTCCGCCCTCCTCGATAAGGAACTGGTCATCGCCTGTTCCTCGGCCCTCTGGAAGCGCGAACTTACCTATCTCCTTCCCGAAATCCGAAGCAAGCTCCTTCCGGCCTGTCCCCGGCTCTCCGGGATTACCCTCACCTTCAGGGTCGTCCGTCCATTTTCTCCCCCTGTTCCTGACAGGGAACCGGCTGTTATCAGACCGGCGGTGATCGAATCCCTTTGGGTCCGGGCCGAAGAGATCGCTTCAAGGCTCCCGGAACCCCTGCGGGAAAGGGGTCGCGCCTTTATCCTCCGGCAGATGCTCAGGGGCCTCACCACATCCGGTGAAGCTCCAGGGCCTCCGGAACCGCCGGAGAGATGATTGTTCCGTCCGGGGCCTTAATGTTAGGATGACGGTAGGTTTTCTCTTATGTTCATTCATCCAGCAAGGAACCCGATATGGATCCGGACATTTCCCTCCTTATTCCCCATCCCGAACGGAGTCTGACTGTCATAAACCACCAGACCGGGACGACCCTTCACCTCAAGCCCGTGAAAACGGTCCAGGCCCTCCTGGGGGTTCTTGGCCTTTCCCCGGAGACCGTCCTCGTCATCCAGAAGGATAGCCTCCTCTGCGACGACGACCCCATCGATCCGGCCCAGCCTGTCGAAGTGAGACCCGTCATATCCGGGGGATCCCTTTCATGAAGTGCCGGGCCTGCACAAAAAAGGCGGTCATCAAGCTTCCCAGCCACAACAGCGCCTTTTGCCCGGAGTGCTTCGACCGCTTCGTCCTCTCCCAGGTCGGGCGCGCCATCGACGAACACAGGATGATTTCCCCCGACGACCATGTCCTGGTCGCGGTCTCGGGAGGAAAGGATTCGCTGGCACTCTGGGAAATCCTGACAAGGCTTGGATATAAGACCACGGGATTTCATCTTGATCTTGGCATCGGAGACTACTCCCGGGAGAGCCGGGGTCACGTCGAATCCTTCGCCAGCCGCCACCAGCTCCCCCTCGTGGTGGAATCTCTCCGGGAGGAGGTCGACGGATCGGTCACGGACATCGCCCGGGCGACCCGGCGACCGGCCTGCTCCGGCTGCGGTCTCTCCAAGCGGTATTTCTTCAACAGGACGGCGCTCAGGACCGGGGCCTCGGTCCTGGCCACCGGACATAACCTCGATGACGAGGCCTCGCGGCTCTTCGGCAACCTCCTCCACTGGCACGACGAATACCTGGCGAAGAACCGTCCGGATCTTCCGGCCATCGAGGGTCTTTCCAAAAAGGTCAAGCCCCTGGTGCGGCTCACCGAAAAGGAGATGGCCTCCTACGCCTTCCTCCGGAAGATCCCCTATGTCCTCAAGGAATGTCCCCATTCGGTGGATGCCAAGCAGCTCCTCTACAAGAAGCTTTTAAACGAGGTCGAGTCGGCGTCCCCCGGCACGAAGCACGCCTTTCTCTTCGGATTTCTTGAACGGATCGACAGATTTTATCCCGAATCAGAATCTCCGGATCGGGAGGAAGAGGCCTTTCTCTCCCCCGATGGACGGTGCGAGCGCTGCGGGGAAATTTCCTGGACACCCGTCTGCAGTTTCTGCCGTCTCAAGGAGCGGGTCCGGGAGGAGCTCGCCAGAAATGGTGAGAAAGAGCCCCGCCCCTCCTAAAGATCCGGGTCTTCCTAGTGCTGCCAGAGGATGCGGTGGTATTCGAGCGGGACCTTCACCCCCTCGTGGAAGGGAATCACCCGGAGGGTGTAATCCCCCACAGGGCGGTCCCCCGGGACTGTCGCCCGGAAGACGAAGCCGTTTCTGGCCCCGGAGAGGGTTTTCGTCCGATCCATGGCCTTCCGGAAGGGGGGACCTCCCCCCGGGGCATTGGCATAGACCTCGACCCGCACATCCTCGGGAGCGATTTCCCCGAGCCAGACGGGACATTCGATCAGATGGCCCTCCGCGGATTCCTGGACAGTCTGCGATCCGAAGCGGATCCCTTCCCAGTTCCGGTCCAGATGCTCCTTCCAGGCATCGATCCCCCGGGCCTGGGCCCCACCGTTGGCCTGGCGGGACTCGTAGGCCTCGGCAGCCGGCAGGTAGGCCCTTTCGAGATATTCCCTGACCATGCGATCGGTGCTGTAGACCGGCGTGAGCGTCGCCATGCTGGCCCGGACCCGGCTGATCCAGCGCACAGGGATCCCCCGTTCGTCCCGGTCGTAGAAGTCCGGGACCACCTCCTGCTCCAGGATCCGGTAGAGATCTTCGGCATCCCTCTGGTCCCGTGAGGGATCCTCGAAAGAGGTGTCGTCGCCGATCGCCCACCCCACTTCAGGGCGAAAGGCTTCCTCCCACCAGCCGTCCCGTATCGAACAGTTCAAGCCCCCGTTCACCAGGACCTTCATCCCGCTCGTTCCGGAAGCCTCCCAGGGCCGGCGGGGGCAGTTGACCCAGAGGTCGATTCCTCCGACCAGCGTCTGGGCCACATTCATGTCGTAGTCGCTCAGAAAAAAGACGGTTCCGTGGGTCCGGGGGTCGGAGGCGAAATGGACCCACTCCTGGATGAACCCTTTCCCTGCCGTGTCCTGGGGATGGGCCTTCCCGGCCACAAGGATCCGGACCGGCCGGTCCGGGTGGGAGAGGATGCGGATCAGCCGCTCATGGTCGAAAAGGAGAAGATTCGGGCGCTTGTAGGAGGTGAAGCGGCGGGCAAGCCCGATATAGAGAGCATTCGGATCCAGAAAGGGGAGAGGCGCGCTCTCTCCCCTGACGGATCGTTGACGGACAAGATGGCGCTGGACCCCCTCGAGCATGGAGATCCGGTTCTTCATGCGGAGCTCCCACAGGGATTCGTCGGAGGCGGCAAGAATCTCCTGGGCAGGCTCCGGCGACCCGTCCCGGTGCAAGCGGCGCTTGGGGACCTTTTCCGACCAGAAGGCGTCGGAGACCAGGGAGTCCCAGGAGAGGGTGTGGATCCCGTTGGTGATATGGGTGACCGGCACCTCTTCCACCGGCCAGCGTTCAAAGAGAGGGGAGAAGATCTTCCGGCTGACCGACCCGTGGATGCGGCTCACCCCATTGATGAAGCCGCTTCCGGCAATGGCCAGCCGGGCCATGTTGAAGGGCTCCTTGTCGTCGTCGGGGTTCATCCGGCCCAGCCCCAGAAGCTCCTTGTCCGTCAGGTTCCACTCCTTCTGGTAGAGGGAGAAAAACTGGTGGAAAAGTGCCGGATCGAAGGCATCGAAGCCGGCAGGAACCGGGGTGTGGGTCGTGAAGACATTGCCAGCCCGGGTCACCTGGAGGGCATGATGGAAGTCCTGGATCTTCTCCCGCACCATCCAGGCATGGGCCCGCTCCAGGATGGCAAAGGCCGGATGGCCTTCATTGATGTGGAGAACGTTCACGTCGATTCCCAGGGCATGAAGCACCCGGTAGCCCCCGATGCCCAGGACCATCTCCTGGACGAGCCGCATCTCCCGTCCCCCTTCGTAGAGCTCACCGGTGATGCCCCGGTCCATGGGGGTGTTGACGGGGTCGTTCGAATCGAGGAGATAGAGGGTCGTCATGCCCAGACGGACCTGCCAGACACGGAGGATCAGGGTTCGGCCCGGAAGGGGAATAGGAATCCGGAGCCATTGGCCCGTCGATCCGCGCAGGGGACTGATGGGAAGAGAATCGGGATCGTTGTAGGGGTAGCTTTCGATCTGCTCCCCCTGGCTGTTGACCACCTGCCGGAAATACCCCTTCTGGAAGAGGAGCCCGACCCCCACCAGGGGAACGCCAAGATCCTCCGCGCTTTTCAGATGGTCTCCCGCCAGGATCCCCAACCCTCCGGCATAGATGGGAAGGGATTCGGACAGACCGAACTCCATGCTGAAGTAGGCGACCGTACGAAGGGGGGAGCGGCCGTGGTGCTGGGAATACCAGGAGGGAGCATGATCCTCCTGGCTCCAGAGATTGTGGACCTCCGCGATCCGGGCCAGGAATTCTCCGTTCTGGGCCAGGGCGTTCAGGTGGGCGACCGAGACCGTCTGGAGAATGAGCCAGGGATTCCGGATGAGCTTCCAGAGGACCGGATCGAGCTGGTTCCAGAGTTCGTCGGCCCGATGGTTCCAGGTCCACCGGAGATCAAGGGCCATCTCCACGAGAGGTTCGAGTCCCTGCGGCAGATCCCTTGTCTTGTAACGCTCAAGCATGTTGTCCTCCCGGGTTCAGTGATCCTGTTTCCCTTGTGACCAGAAGATGTTCCGTCTCCCGGGCGATTGTCCTGTCCTCTCTGGCATGAAGGGCCCAGACCTCGACCCGGGAGTCCCTTCCCGAGACCCGCCGGTCTCCCGAGCCGGAGCGGTTGGCGCCGGGATCCTCGCGCACCCCGAGAAATCCCAGCCGGTCCATGACGGCGCTTCTGGCCCTCCACGAATTCTCCCCCACCCCTCCCGTCATGACGAGAGCCTCGATCCCCCCCAGGACGGCGGCATAGGCACCGACCGTCGCGACGACAGAGTAAACCGCCTTTTCGAAGGCCA
>DAIBTC010000046.1 GCA_027415345.1 Nitrospirota bacterium | reverse complement strand
ATCTTTTCCCCAAGGAGACGGACCGTCCCCTGGAGGAGCTTCTTGAGCCGGACTATCCCCCCCGTTCCCGGCTGATTTTCGAGGAGTTCTTCCTCCTCGAGTACCTCATGATGGTCCGCAAGAAAAGCCTTCTCTCCTCCGGACGTTCCTGGGAGATGTCTCCGTTAGGGGAGGGTCCCATCGCCTTGTTTGAACAGAGCCTCCCCTTTCCCCTGACCCAGGCCCAGCGCCGCGCTTGTCGGGATATCTTGGGAGATCTTTCTTCAACACACCCCATGAACCGTTTCCTTTTGGGCGATGTCGGGTCCGGGAAGACGCTCGTCGCGGCCTTTGCCATTCTCCAGGCCCTGCGGGGAGGTCAACAGGCGGCCTTCCTGGCTCCGACAGAGATCCTGGCCCAACAGCACGCCCGGACCCTGTTGAAGCTCTTCAAAACGACCCGAGGGGAAGAAAACAGGCAAATCCTGCCTCTGCTCCTCTCCCAGTCTGTCCGCGGGGCGGAACGACGGCGTCTCCTCTCCTCCCTCGCCTCGGGGGAGCAGAAGCTGGTTGTCGGAACGCACGCCCTTCTCGAGGAGGGGGTCCCCTTCCACTCCCTGGGGATGGTGGTCATCGACGAGCAGCACAAATTCGGAGTGGCCCAAAGGAAGGCCCTGGCGACGAAGGGACGAAATCCCGATATTCTTGTCATGACGGCAACCCCCATTCCTCGATCGCTGGCCCTTTCCTATTACGGGGACCTTGAGATTTCTCTTCTCGACGAACTTCCTCCCGGCCGGCAGCCCGTGACAACCCATCTGGTCACAGAGACCGGAGACGCCTTCTGGGAAGAGAAGATCCTTCCGGCACTAAAGAGGAGGGAGCAGGTCTTTGTTGTCCTTCCCCTGATCGAGGAATCGGAATCGGTAGAAGCAAAAAATGCCATGGAAGCCCATGCCCACCTCTCCTCCCTTTTTCCGGAATACCGTGTCGCTCTCCTGACGGGACGGACTCCCGGAGAGGAAAAGGACGCGACCATGGAATCCTTCCGGAGGGGGGATTTTTCGATCCTCGTGGCAACCACCGTCATCGAGGTCGGGGTCGATATCCCCAATGCCACGATCATGATCGTGGAAAATGCCGAACGCTTCGGCCTGGCCCAGCTGCATCAGCTTCGGGGAAGGATCGGCCGTGGAGCCCTTCCCGGGACTTTTTACCTTGTTCCGGGAGCCTCGACGGGGGAGGAGGGGCGTCGTCGTCTTGAGATTCTCGAAGCCTATCCGGACGGATTTCGGGTGGCCGAGGAGGATCTCCGGATAAGGGGGCCCGGCGAGTTCATGGGGGTCCGCCAATCAGGATTGCCGATGTTCACCCTAGCCGATCTTGTCAGAGACACCGGGATTCTTGTCAGGGCCAGGGAGATGGCGTCCCGCTTTGTCGGATCGGGAGAGGGAAGGAGGGAATCGGCATGGGAGATGTCACGGCTCGAAGAGTTCCTGAGGCTCCGGTACAAGAACGTGGATCAATGGCTGTCGACCAGATGAAGAGGGGGACCTTATGAAGAGAAACTATGTCCGTGGAGTCTCCCGAGGACTCCGGCGCGCGGGCCGTTCATTCGGGAAAAGCGCCGTCCAGTTCTTTCATCTCGATGAGATGCTCAGAAAGGGGATCCGCCGGAGACTGCTCGACCGGAATCTCGAGGAAGGATATCGGGGTCTGGGTGAGTTCCTCTACACACATCTCCAGGAAGACCCTCTGGAAGAGGGGGATCTCACACTGGTGGATCTCATGCGCACCGAGATTGCCCGTCTGGAAGAGGAAAGAACGGCGCTCGGGACCTTTCCTGTGCGGTCGGGAATGTCCGCGGGAAAGCGAGGCCTTGGCGAATGAGCCCTCCCAGAAGGATCGCTGTCGTGGATATCGGGACAAATTCCGTCCGTCTTCTGGTCTGGTTGGCCAATGGACGAAGGATCGAAAGTATTCTCTTCCAGGATGGCCGGATTACCAGGCTGGGCGAGGGTCTCGCTGAAAGCGGGCAGATTTCCCGGGGGGCGGTGGACCGGACGGTTTCGGTCCTTTCCGAGTATGCGGGCCATATTCGTTCCTATGCTCCCGACCGGGTCCTCTATGTCGGAACTTCGGCCCTGCGGCAGGCGGCAAACCGTGAGGAGGTTCTCGCTCGCTTCGAACGGGAGACCGGGGTCCAGGTCCGGATCATTTCCGGAGAGGAGGAGGCGGCACTCACCTACCGGGGAGCCCTCCTCGACCTTGATGAAACCCGGGGCCCCTTTCTCGTGATCGATATCGGTGGAGGGTCAAGCGAACTGATTGTCGGCGAAACGACCCGGAAGTTCTGGAAGGCCTTTTCCATTGAGGTGGGTGTCGTGACCCTGACAGAGGGATGGTTCCGCAACGATCCGCCTTCCGATCAGGAGATCCAGCAGGTCCGTCGCTATCTGGAGGAGCGGTTCAGGGAGGTGGTGACGGTCCTGTCTCCCTATCTCACAGCCGGGGTGACTCCCGTCGGAACGGCCGGGTCGGTGACGACCATCCTGGCCATGGTCCGAAAGATGGTGCGCTACGATCCGGCGGTGGTGCATGGCCAGGGGCTGACTCGCCAGGAGGTGGACCGGCTTTTCAACGAAATCCGTCCGATGAAGGCCCGGGACAGGCTTCTTCTGCCCGGCGTCGAGCGGGGCAGGGAGGACATAATCCTTTCGGGAGCCCTGATCCTTCTGTCCCTCCTTGAGTTTGTCAACCAGGCAGGCCTGGTTGTGTCGGCCTATGGCCTTCGAGAGGGAATCGTACTGGATCTGTCGGACGCGGGAAGCGACACTCTCCTATAGCGCAAGGAGACGGTTCCATCTGTCCGGCTCAAGGGCCCGGTATTGCGAAAAGAGGGACGGATCCTCCGGAAAGGTCTGCATTCCCTGTTCAAGAATCTCCCGGGACAGGTCCTTGTCCGACCTGGAGACAATGGAGGCCAGGACCCGGTAGAATCCCGCCATCGGTCCGTAAAATCCGGCAAATTCGGTTAAAAGGGGCCACGGGTCCATTCCGGGGTTGTCATTGTGGAGGTTTTCGGCGATTCTGTAGAGCAATGTGACCGGCTCCCGTGAATTTTTCTTCACCTTTTCGTACCAGTTGACCGCGGAAAGCCATCGTCCGGCATCTTCATCGAACATGGCAAGAGTCCAGAAGAGGACCTCGCTCAGGGGATCGACGGTCACGGCCTGTTCCAGAATGCGAATGGCCAAGGTCCTGTCCCGACCCGGGAGAAAGGCCTCGGCAAGCCCGGAAATCGCGAGTGTCTCGGGATTGTCGGCCTGTCCCCGGGAAGGGAGCGGGGGGAAGCGATCTCCTGCCTTCCGGAGAAGGGATTGGGAGACCTTTGCCTTGGGATAGAGGATCCGGAGAAAGGCCAGGGTTTCCAGAAACAGCAAATCCTCCCCTTCGGAAAGAAGCAGCGACAGAAGTTCCTGGGCATAGTGGGGATCGGGGCGAAGGGCAAAACCGCGTGAAAGCGCCCCGGCCGCCCGCCGGGAATCTTTCTTCCGGAGGAACAGGTCGCCCAGCTGGTATTGGGCGATCGCCTGGTCGATCTCTTCAAGCAGCAATTGGGCCTTTTCTGCGTCTCCCTGGTCCACGGTCACCAGCCCAAGAAGAAGCCGGGCCTCCGGATTGTCCGGGTCGATGGCCAGGGCATGACGGATGAGGGGAAGGGCGGCCAGGGGTTTCCCGGCCATCTTGTGGGTTTCGGCCATGGCCAGGAGAAGGTCGGCTGTTTCTCCCGTCTCTTCCATGAGAAGCCGGTAGGTGTCGAGGGCCCGTCCTGTCTCGTTGATGTTCCTTGCGATCCTTGCCACATGGCCAAGAAGACGAGTGTCGCGGGGAGCTTTTCGAAGAAGCCCGCGAAAGAACTTGAGGGCTTGGCCTGATTTTTCAATCCTCTCCAGTGATCGCCCATACCAGTCCTGGATATCAGGATTTCCCGGATTCCGTTCGATGAGACGGGAAAAGGCCCGGTGCATCTCCCCATAGAGTTCCACAAGCTCCAGACGGTCTACGATCGGTCCAAAGGCCATGATGTTTTCGGGACGGTCGGGAGCCCTTTTGTAGGCTCCGAGAATATAGGGGAGGGCCCGGTGCCACTGTCCGGTCAGTCCGTACAGGATCCCCGCCTCCCTCAGAAGATCGATGTTGTCGGGGAAGTGGCGCAGCCCCTCCTCAAGAACCCAGAGCCCCCTGTCACGATCCCCCATTCGGTCCTTGAGAAGCCCAAGGGACAGAAAGGGGAGGGGAGAACGTTCCTCTTCTGCCGAGAGGGCTTTCCAGTAGGCGGCTTCCGCCTGGGAGAGGTGCCCCAGCCCTTCGAGCGCCTGTCCCCTCAGGGATTCGAGAGCGCAGTCGACGCCGCTTTTGGCCGGGATTCTTGAAAGGATATCAAGGCCTTCCTGATAGAGTCCTGCCTGAAGTTTCTTTCGGACATCTTCGAGGGAAACGGGGGAAGGGGCTGTCATCGGGGCCGGATCTCCTTTAAGGGCCCTCGCCGGGCCATGTGTCGGGAGGATGATTGTCTCTTTTTTGGTAAGATGGTATCACAGATGGGTCCGGTTGGCCCCTCTGTCTCTATTCCCGAAGCCAAAATGACTCTTTGAACTGCCCGACCGAAGGAGTGATTTGTGGTCCGTCTTCCCGATCCCGGCCCCCAGTGGAGACAAATTCTCGAACGGATCCCGGCTCCTGGCGGGGGGAAATTTTATGTGGTGGGAGGATGGGTCCGGGATCTTCTCCTCCTGGGCCCCTTCTCACTCGGAGCCGATATCGATCTTGTGTCCGAGGGGGATCTTGTATCCTGGTCCCGGGCAGTGGGGGAAGCCTTCGGCTCCGAAGTCCGCCTTGAGACGGAATTCCTGACGGCGCGGACGGAAGTGGTGGAAGAAGGGGGAAAAACCGTCCGGATCGACCTTGCCCGCTTCCGCCGAGAAGTGTATGACATTCCTGGAGTTCTTCCCCGGGTTTTTCCCGGATCGATTGAAGACGATGCCGGTCGGCGAGACTTTTCAATGAATGCGGTCTTCCTTGAATGGTCACGGGACAAGAAAGCCTTTGTTCGCATCATCGATCCCTACGGAGGTCGGGAGGACATCCGTCAGGGACGGATTCGGCCTCTTCGTGAAGAGACCTTCCTGGAAGATCCGACCCGGCTCTTCCGATGGGCCCGCCTCTCTACCCGTCTTGGCCTTTCCGATGATGTCTCCATGGCCCCGGCCATCGAAAAATCCCTCGGTACGAAGGGCCTTTGGGATCCCGTCGGAGGTGCCAGGATCTACCGTGAAATCGAACGCCTGATGCGGGAGCCGGATCCTATCGGAGTGACGGAGCGTTTGTTTTCTTCTCGCATCATGGAAACCCTGGCCGGAATGTCAGCCCTTTCCCGGGCCCGCAGGTCCAGGCTTCGTCGATGGCAAGGATTCCGCCATATTCTGAAAGGGCTTGCCCAATCGGTCCCCGAACCGGAACTGCCGGATCGGGAGATGTTCTTTCTGGCCCTCCTTTTCGGCCTCCCCCGGCAGCGGTTCAGAGAGGCGTCCAAGGGGCTTGGACTGGGAGAGCGTTTCAGAGGACGGCTTGAAAAGGCCATTTATGAGCGCACAGGCTGGCCCTTCAGGAGATTCTATGCCGGGCTTGAAGAGGAGACAGGCCGAAATTATGGGGAGATGAAAGCCTTGGCCGACCGGCTTGACCTGACCCGGGTCCTTCTTCTCGCCCTGCTGGGACGGGAATCCGACCAGGAATTCTGGAAGGAGTATGTCGGGAGGGAGAGATGGGCCCCTCCCCTCCTCGGAGGAGAGATCCTCCTCGGATATCCCATGATTCCTGCTTCTTTGCGTGGAGCCGTTCTGGCTGAAATCAGGGCTCTACAGCGCACCGGGGTCCTTCGGAGTGCCGGGGAGGCACGCCGGTGGCTGGAACGGAAGGTCAGCGAAGAATTTCCTTGATCATCCGGTTCAAAGAATAGTAGTTGGCATCACCCGGAATAACGTGCCGGATAACGCCCTTCTGGTCGATGACGGCGACCCATGGTTCCCCGTGTACACGCCATTCCCTGACGGTTTGCTGCTCGGAATCTTCATAGTCGTCAACATGGATGAAGGCCATATCCTCATGGTACGTTCCCTGGAGCCCCTGAACCACCCGGTCCTCATGGACACAGGGGGTGCAATGGATCGGGGCCCCGAAAAACACCAGGATGGGACGGTGGTGGTAGATCGCATGGGAAAAGCTTTCGCGGTGGAGGTGATCGGGGACATTCATCGTACAGATGTCTCCAAAACGTTCGCCTACCTCAAGAACGGGATTGTGGCTGATGGGAGCGCGGCTTCCTTCCTTTGGAAAAGACAGAAACCAGTCGCACGAGGATAGGGACAACAAAAGGGCCACGGAGACGAATCCGGCAAGGATGGTGAACCGTCTTCGAAGGCGTCCGGGAAATGGGGTCTCTTGAATCATCGAACCTCCTCATGATACTGACCCTGAATTACGAATCTCATCTTTATATGATAGTTCATCCAGGATCTCTTGTCATGCCCGCAAGGTTACGGTACTCTCATGGTCTTTGTCCCCGTTTTGCGGTGACAATGTTGGCCACCATTTCCAAATTTTCGAGGATATGACGATTGTCCGACCGGCGTGAGACCCTGTCCCTGACCAATCAGGCCCTCAAGCATCGCCCCCTGGTCCTGTTCATTCTTGCGGGCCTTTGTCTTGTGGGGGTCTATGCCTACCTTAACCTGGGTATCGATCTTTTCCCCAAGGTGAGGTTTCCCCTGGTCAGCATCACTCTTCCGGATCCCGGGGAGACACCGAGGGGAATCACGCAAAAAATCGTGTTGCCTGTGGAGCAGGCCCTCTCGGCCCTTCCCGGAATAAAGCATGTCCATTCGACTGTCGTTCCTGGAGCGGCGGTGGTGACGGCTGTCTTTTCCGACGAGAGTCTTGGGGGGGCTCCGGAGAGGGAGGTCAGGGAGGCCCTGGACCGGCTTTCGGGAACTCTTCCCTCCGGTCTTCCGCCGCCCGTCGTCACCCGGGAAAACCCCACGCGGGTTCCCCTCCTGTGGATCATGATTCCCCTCGACGGAAAGGGGGGAGGCTCCCCCGATCTCGGCAAAGTCTGGCCTTTTGTCCTGGAAAAACTTGTTCCGGCCATTGAAAGGATCCAGGGGGTTCGAAAGGTGACCCTTCTCGCCCCACCGAAGACGGTCGTTCATATCTATCTGTCCGCTGCCGCTTTGGCGTCGACCGGGATTTCCGCTGAAGCCCTCTCCCTTGAGCTTCGGGAACATTCCCGGGAGTATCCGGCGGGATCCCTCTCCGCGGGAGGAGGATCTGTCAATATCGATGTGAGGGGAATTCCTCTGGCACGGGAGGCCCTGCCGTCGTTTCCCGTCGTGCTTCAATCCGGGCAAACCGTCCCCCTGGGGTCCCTTGCCAAAATCTCCGAAGGGCCAGCCAGAACCGACTCGATCTTTCGGTTTGAGGGAAAAACGGCCATTGCCCTCAAGGTCTACGCCTCTCCCGGAGCGAATCTTATCCGGGTCTCCCGAAGGATCCACGCCCTTCTTTCCCAAATTCGGACCGGCACACCCGGATTCTCGCCAGTCCCTCCGGATTTCAGCCCGGCCATCCGGATGGACCGTTCGGTTCCCGTGGCTCAAAACAACATGGAGCTTCTGCAAACTCTTGTCCTGGGAGCCGTTCTGGCGGTTCTTGTCATCCTTTTATTTCTGGGAAATCTCAGGGAAACAGGGGTCGCGGCCCTTGCCATTCCGGCTTCGGTGCTTGTCACCTTTCCTCTTCTTAAACTGTTCCATTTCACCCTCAACAACCTGACGATGCTGGGGCTCTCCCTGGTGGTCGGGATTCTGATCGATGATGCGATTGTGGTCCTCGAAAACATTCATCGGCACCGGTCGATGGGGGAGTCCCCTGCCGATGCGGCAAGGTTCGGTGTGGGGGAAATCGGACGCGCCGTCCTGGCCACCACCTTTTCCATTGTGGCGGTTTTTGCCCCCATGGCCATGATGCACGGGGTTCTGGGAGAGTTTTTCACTCAATTCGGGTGGACGGTCACCTTTGCGGTCCTGGCCTCCCTTGTCATCTCCCTGACAGTCACCCCTTCCCTGACCCTTCATGAATCGGAAATGAAGGGGACGGAAACGGAACAGCATTTTTTCCTTCCTGTGGCAAAGATGGGGCGATGGCTAGGGAACTGGTACGGAGCCCTTCTTGCCAGGGCGATGGAGCATCCGGCCGTCGTGGTCATTTCCTGCCTGCTCCTTCTTTCGGCTTCATTGGCCCTGGGAAGCCGACTTGGCTGGGACCTGATCCCAAACGAGGATCAGGGGGCCTACACGGTTCATGTCCGTCTGGAAGGTTCCCCGAGCCTTTCGAGAACCGATGAGATCGTCAGTGAAATTTCGGCTTCGCTTAGGAAGATCCCCGGAGTGCTCTCCGTCTTCCAGCAAGTGGGGGGGGGCAAGGGCTCCCCCCCGTCCGAAGGCTATCTTTATGTTAACCTGGTCGGACGATCCCACCGCCATGAAACCGATTCGGAATACATGGAAATGACCAGGAAAATCCTTGCGGGCTTTTCCGGAATTCGGGGATCGGTCGATGCGATCAGTCCGCTGGGCGGGACCGGAGCCAGCGCACCCTTCCAGTGCTTCCTGCTTGGAGGAGATCCGGCCGTCCTGAAGACCCTGTCCGAGAATCTCAGGAGTTATCTTCAGGGGTTGCCGGGACTTCGTGACGTCAACACCTCCAGTGCGGGATTTCTCACAGTCGTTGCTGTCCAGCCCAGGCCCACCAATCCCCCCCAGTGGGGAATTACGACCGGTCGTCTGGCTCAATGGATTGACCAGGCTACCACAACCCATCCGGCAGGATCGGTCAGGACGAGGGAGGGCCCGCTCGATCTGGTCGTATCGATGGATCCCTCGGAAGCCGCCTCGGTCTCCGCGATCTCGAGGCTCCCTTTTCCGGTGGCTCCGGGACGTGTTCTCCCTCTGTCGAGGGTCGCGAGCGTGGCCGAGGAGCGATCTGAACAGCGGGAGAGCCGGGACGACCGGACGGCATCGGTGACGGTCTCTGCGAACATTTATGGAAAAGCCTCCTTAGGGGAGACCATGCGCAAGGTCGACGAATGGGCCAAGACCAACCTCCAACCTCCTTATCATCTCCGATATGCCGGGAATTCCGACGTTTTAAATGATGCCAAATCCCAGATCGTCATGGCCATCATCGTGGCGGCACTGGTGGTCTACGGATTGCTGTCGTTTCAGTTCAGGAGCCTGGTATTGCCCCTCGTGATCATGCTTTCAATGCCCTTCGGCCTGGTCGGAGCCATTCTAGCTCTCTGGATTTCAGGGATTTCTGTCAATATGATGGGGGCGATAGGGCTGATCATTCTTTTCGGGCTGGTCACAAAGAATGCTATCCTGCTGGTAGACTATGCCAATACGCTGGGAAGGAGAGGCCGGTCGGTCCGGGATGCCGCCCTCGAGTCGGCGAGGGTCCGACTGCGTCCCGTGGCCATGACCACTTTTGCCATGGTTTTCGGAATGGCTCCCATGGCGGTGGGATGGGGAGCCGGAGGGGAAATAAGGCAGTCAATGGCCGTTGTTGTCATCGGAGGGCTCCTGTCCTCCATGTTTTTTACCCTGGTTCTCGTCCCCGTCGTTTACGAACGGCTTGCGTCATGGGGGCGGGCAAGAGACCAGGGAAACGATTGAGACAATCCTCAAGAAGGAGGCACCGCATGGGGTTCATGAGATTGGCCGGAAAAGCCGGTTTTTCCGGGGTCATGGCGGGAATGGTACTTTTGGCCGGATGCTCATTCAGCCATCCGCATCCGACACTCAATTCGGCGGGTCTCACTCCCGATGCCAGCCCCAACGGAATCATCGTCCGGGCCATTAACCCCTTCTACAATAAGAAGGCCCTTCCCTACGAGCTTCCCTTCACGGTTGTGCTGGATGCGGACCACCCGTATGTCATTCATTGCGAACACAACAGGGTAGTCAAGGTTCCCTCCCGTTACCGCAAGGTGATCGTCCGTTTTATCGGACGCGAAAACGGATATGTCCAGTCTGTGGAGGTCAAGGGGACCGACTGGAACAACCGCATCGACAGAAGATTTTATTTTCACCCGGACCTGGATCGTTTTCTCAGGACCGTCTCCCCTGTTCCTGTCAATTCGCAAAAGGGAATCGGAATCGGAAACTACATCAATGGCTGTACCGATCCTCTTTTGATCCTGTCGATCGCTCCCGGAAACCCGAAGGTGATCAACGAATTCACCTTCCTTGGCGACTTCATCCAGAAGGTTCTCGATCCGCAGAGTCCTCTCAAGGTCTTTTCCTTCCTGCTCGTTGACCAGTAGCCCCAAGTCCTTGTCAGGACAACCGAAAGGACATTAGACTTTGTACAGTATCGAAGAAATGCGCCGGACAATCGAACGTCACGGAATTCGCCTCACTCCCCAGCGGTTGGCCATTGTTGAGGCCCTGTCGAAATACCCTGGCATTTTTTCCGTAGGAGATCTGCAACGGCGCCTGGCCATCTCCAATCCCGACCTCGGAAGAGCCACCCTGTTTCGGGCGATCGACCTGTTCGTCCGCCTTGGGCTCCTGGAAAAGGTTCACAGGGAGGAAGGGGAGGATGGCTATATTGTCGGGGTGACCGGTCATCATCACCATCTGATATGTCGGGTGTGCGGGAATGTCCGGCATATTGATTTCTGTCCGATCCAGAAGGAGATTGACGAGATTGTTCTTAAGGAAGGATTTTCCGACTCCGTTCACCGGTTTGAAATTGAGGGGATCTGCGCCATTTGCCGGGAGAAGTCTCTCAAGAAAAGGAAAAAGGAGGCGGGGTCAAGGTCCCAGAGGCTGGAAGACGGGAAGTTCTCGTGAGGCAAGGTAGAGGCCCAGGACCAGAAGGGCGATCAGTCCAGCAATCAGAAATAAGGGTTTTTTTCCGGAGGGAGGGGAATTGTTCACGAAAGTCATTCTAGGAAGGGGAGGGATCCCTGTCAAGAGAGTGGTCGGGGTTCTCTTTTTCTGTGGCGGGGCCTTTCTTTTCTCCGGATGTGCAGGAGGTCCGGGCACTCAGGACACGGTCTCGCTGTCAGTGGAGGGGGAGCAGCCGAGCCCCATCCGGTTTGAGGGACAATCCACCCCGGTCCTCCTTCCGCACACCAATCTATATATTTTTCTGACTTCCAGCAGGCCGCTTTATTTCAGGGATGGAAAATACTACCAATACTACCGGGACAACTGGTACCGTTCGGAAGATCTCAAGGGCCCCTGGGAACAGATCGACCCAGCAGAGATCCCCGATCTTCTGCAAAATCTTCCTCCCGACTACTACTACGACAATTTTCCGTACAAGCTTCGAAAGGACCATTGAAAAAATCCTGTGGTCACCCCGCCTCGATGAGAGGTCGGCCCTTTCCCCCCAGGACGGTGGTCTTCACAAACATCCCGGTCCGGAGTCCGGTCAGACTGGCAGCGTTTCCCTCCCTGCAAAAGATTTCGAGCCAGCCGGAACTGTTGACAAGAACCCCGAGATCCCCTGTCGGGACCTCCTGATAGCGAGTGACGTAGGGAAGAGATCTCTCCCCCCATTTGATTTCCACCCTTGCCGGGGGCGTGAAGACCCGGTATCCAAGGAGAATATTGCCGAACCGGTCGACGTTCCAGACCAGAAGGTCTCCCGGGGTGAATCCGGAAAGTCTTGTGTCGCGAACGAGATCCCGGGGCGGGATCTCGGGTCCCAGCTCTCCGGGCAGTCTGCCCCGGCACAGGGCAGCCACGGCCGGGGCGAAAAGATCCCGTCCCTGAAAGGTCGGGGATTCCACACCACCGAAGAGCAATGGATCTGCCAGGTGAAAGAACCGGAGATTCTCCTTCCACAGTGTGAGAAAATAGGGAAGACCATTGTCCTGCATGACAAACCGGGAACCATCCAGCTCTCCCGCCACTGCCCGGCGGCGGCTCCCCACTCCGGGGTCCACGACCACAAGATGAATGGTGGTTGGTGGGGCCACCTCCAGAATTTCGAGCAGGGGCGCGAGGGCAAGGAGGGGGGAGAAAGGGGGAATGTGGTGGGTCACGTCGATTATGATGGCCTCCGGTATCCGGGACAGGATCGCCATTTTGACGCTGGCCACATAGGTGTCGGTGTGTCCGAAGTCGGAGGTGAAGGTGATGAAGGGATTCACGAGGGCTCCTTTCCTCTTTCGGGGATCCAGAAGGGGGCTGACAGGGCAAGGCCCAGAAACAGGCCAAAGGCGACCCAGAAGAGGGGAAGGTCGGGTGTTGCCCAGAAGGACAGGAACCCTCCCAGAAGGGCCACATTGAAAGCTTCCGAACGGAGCCCCTTGGCGAAACCGCTCCGAAGAGGCCCCATCAAGGCTTCAAGAATATGGCAGCCTCTTCCTAATGAGGGAATGAAGGGCGGGACCGTTTTCTTGTATTCCGCATATTCTGGAATCCTGTCAAGGAAAAGGCCCTCTTCGTGGCGAGCGAGGAAGACAAGAAAGGGAATGCCCCCGCCAGCAAGGATTGCGGCCCCTTCAGGAGATGACATCAGGGAGAGCGAAAGGATCATTCCGGCGGAACCCGCGTACAGGGGATGTCGAATGCAGGAAAAGAGACCTTCAC
>DAIBTC010000045.1 GCA_027415345.1 Nitrospirota bacterium | reverse complement strand
CAGCGGAGCCATCCGGACCCTCGCCACTGCGCTCATGAAGATTGCCAACGATATCCGGTGGCTGGCTTCCGGGCCCCGGTGCGGTCTGGGAGAGCTCTCCCTTCCGGAAAACGAGCCCGGAAGTTCGATCATGCCGGGAAAGGTCAATCCCACCCAGTGCGAGGCCATGACCATGATCTGCGTCCAGGTCATGGGAAATGACGCGTCCATCGCGATCGCCGGATCCCAGGGGAATTTTGAGCTCAATGTCTTCAAGCCGGTCATGATACACAACCTTTTGGGATCGGTCACCCTGCTCTCCGACGGGATGCGTTCCTTTACAACCCATATGGTCGAGGGGATCGTTCCCAACCGGGAGCGGATCGCCTCCCTGGTCTCCGAATCGCTGATGCTGGTAACGGCTCTCTCTCCGCATATCGGGTACGACAAGGCGGCCAAGATTGCCCATGTTGCCCACAAGGAGCACAAAACTCTCAAGGAGGCTGGGGTGGCCCTGGGGTTTGTGACGGAAGAGGACTTCGAGCGGTGGGTGAGGCCTGGGGAGATGACAGGACCCTCAGTCTGAGGGGAGAGAGGGTTTCCCCTCTCTCCTGCCTGGCAGGGACGATCCGGGTTATTCCCAGATTATGGCTGGGACTTTTAGTCTTTCCACGGGCTTTCCGCCGACAAGATGCTCCGATATGATGGCAGGAACATCCTCGGGCTTGACCCCTCCATACATGATGCCCTCGGGGTAGACAATGATGTTGGGGCCTGTATCGCAGGGGCCCAGACATCCTGTGTTGGTCACGGCGAATCTTCGTGAAAGTCCGCCCTGCTCGAGCTGCATGGCCATAGCCTGATAGACCTCCATGGCCCCCCTCTGGGCGCAGGATCCCCTGGGGTGTCCTGGAGGACGGGACTGGACACAGATAAAGACGTGTTTCTCGGGTTTGGGCATTCAGATTCTCCTTGGGGATGAATTGCGTTCCTATTGGTGTGAAGCCAAACAGTTCCGGCATTGAAAGAATTCATGCGGCAGAATTATCGTAACTGATGCCGGCCTTTCAACACAAGCAGGTCTCCAATGGACTTCCGTGGACTCGATCCTTCCGATGCCCGCCGGATTCTTGAGGAAGAGGGCGAAAACCTGCTTCCTCAGGAACGCTCACAGCCGTTTTTCCGAAAGATTCTTTCCCTCCTTTCAGAGCCCATGCTTTTTCTTCTCCTTGGTGGAGGCCTTCTCTACTTTTTACTGGGGGACCGCTCCGAAGGGGTGATCCTTCTCTCCTTCGTCATTGTTGTCCTGGCGATGACCTATTTTCAAAAACGGAAAACCGAGCAGGCCCTGACGGCCCTCGCGCAGGTTGCGGCTCCCCGGACGACAGTTATCCGTGGAGGGGTTCGGATGATCATCCCTGTGCGGCAGGTGGTTCGAGGAGACCTGGTGGTCCTGTCTGAGGGAGACAGGGTTCCGGCCGACCTCCGGCTTCTCGATGGACGACTTCAGGCCGACGAATCCATTCTCACGGGAGAATCCCTGCCGGTTCTCAAGCTTCCTGGGTCGGACAACCTGCCCTTCGGAGGCCCGGGGGATGCAGCAAGTCCGTTCGTATTTGCCGGAACGATGGTGACATGGGGAAGCGGAATGGCCCTCGTCCAGGCCACGGGAGAAAAAACCGCCATTGGCGGGATCGGGGGGGCCCTCTCAGGAATTACCCCAACTCCCTCAATCCTTGAAAGGGATTCGGCGCGGTTTATCCGCATAGCCTCCTTCATTGGCCTTGCCCTGGCCTTGGTGGATTTTCTCCTTTTTCGGGCTGTGGCCCATCGGGACCTTCTGAAAAGCCTTCTCGGGGGATTGGCTCTCGTTATGGCCATTCTTCCGGAGGAAATTCCCGTGATCCTCACCGTCTTTTTTGCCCTGGGGTCCTGGAGGCTCGCGAGAAAAAATGTCCTGGTGAAGAGGATGAGTGCGGTTGAAGTCCTGGGGGCCGTCACGGTGCTGGCCGTCGACAAGACCGGGACGTTGACGGAAAATCGTATGAGTCTGGAAACAGCCGTAGTCGGGGAGCATGTATTTCAAACCTCCGACAACGGCTCGCTTCCCGAAGAATTTCACAGGATTATTGAGTATGCGCTCCTGGCCTCTTCCCCCCAGTCGGAAGACCCCATGGACAAGGCCATTTCCAGTTTTGGAAAGAGATTCCTTTCCGGAACGGAGCATCTCCATGAAGGCTGGAACCCGGTCAAGGTTTACTCTCTCGAACCTCCGATCCTGGCCATGGCACGGGTCTTCGAGACCTCGGAAGAAAGGCCGTACCTTTTTGCCACCAAGGGAGCTCCCGAATCCGTCCTGGATCTGTGCCACCTTCCTTCGGAGGAGGTCGCCCTTCTGAACCTCAAGATCGAATCCCTGGCACGCCAGGGGTTCAGGGTTCTGGGAGTGGCGACGGGAAGGATTGCCTCCCCATCCCTTCCCGACAATCTTCATCAGGTCCCCTTTTCCTTTCTCGGCCTCCTGGGATTCCGGGATCTTCCCCGCAAGGGAGTCCGGGAGGCGATCGGTGAATGCCAGAGTGCAGGAATTCGGGTGATCATGATGACGGGAGACCACCCTGAAACCGCCCGCTCCGTCGCACGGGCCGTGGGAATCCCGGACAGGAATCTACTGACGGGCGCCACCCTCGATTCTCTGGTCGACCCTGACACGATTTCCCTTAAAGAGATCTCGATCTGCGCCCGTCTCCGGCCCGAACAAAAACTCCGGCTGGTTGAAATCCTGAAGAAAAACGGGGATATCGTGGCGATGACAGGAGATGGCGTCAATGATGCCCCGGCTCTCAAGGCAGCCAACATCGGAATTTCCATGGGACGAAAAGGAACCGATGTGGCACGTCAGGCCGCCTCACTTGTTCTGATGGAGGACAGCTTCCTGGATCTTGTCGAAGGGCTCAGGATGGGACGGCGGATTGTCGACAACATCACTTCGGCCATCAGGTTTGCCGTGGCGGTTCATATCCCCCTTGTGGGCCTCGGTTTGCTGGGGGCGGTTTATGGGGGCGGGTTAATCCTGACCCCCGTCGACATTGTCCTTCTTCAGTTTGTCATCGATCCGTCCTGCTCCCTTCTCTTTGAAGCCGAACCCGAACGGAAGGGACTCATGCGGGAACCGCCCCATCCTCCCGGGAGGAGCCCTTTCAAGTGGGGCTCCCTGAAGGCTCCCCTGGGACAGGGTCTCCTGATCACGCTCATTTTTTTATTGGCCATAGAAACCTTCTTCTCCTTCGGATGGTCCCGGGAGATCATCCGGACGATCATCTTCATTTCGCTGGTTCTCTCCATTCTTCTTCTCATTCTTTTCAGCCGGAAATCGGACAACAGGGAAATCCTGAATCTGCGTTCGGACAATCCTGTGTTCAGGAAGGTATTCCTCCTAGTGACGTTTTTTCTTCTTCTCCTTTATTCGGTCCCGTTTCTGCGCCAGAATCTGGGATGGGGGAGAATCGCTACTGCTGGACAGGTGTTGGGAGTCATTGGCCTTGTGGCAACTTCGGGGATTTCTCTTCTGGGAATAAGGTTCGCGGAAAAAAAATGAGAGGGGGAGCCTGACGGCCCGATCATCACCCTGCAAGGATTCGGGATCAAAGATCCGAAAAGGGTCATATCCCGTCAGGGTATGGACATTTTCCTGATCCTTATGATAAGATCCTTGGCCGTTACCTCACGCTCTGGGGGATCGTCTAATGGCAGGACGACAGTCTCTGGATCTGTCTATCTAGGTTCGACCCCTAGTCCCCCAGCCATTCTTTCATGAACATCTAGCCATCTCAATTTTCTTCCACATTCTTCCCGCCCCCATATGTTTACCATTCGGTAGAAATTTTCTTTTTATGTCTTTTTTCTGCCCAAAGGTAAATTGGGATCGAAGAGGGATTCCCCATGACCTTCACTAGCGGAATGGGACAGGAACCGCTGGAGACGGTCAAGGCGGAGGGGAAATGTCCTTCTCCGCCTGTATGGAATGGAGGTTTCCTTCACGGAGTCTCTCTTAACATCGGAATCACTCGCATATTGAGAACTCGAGAGGCTTTCCGGTTTCGAGGAAGGATTTGAGGCTGGACAGAATCATGGGCCACCCTTTGGAGACCCCTTCCACGATAAACCGCGAATTGGGCCGATTCATTTCGTGAGTCACTTCCAACATGATCACCGCTTTGTCTTTGGTGGGATTGATTTCGAAAGTGCAGAGCGAATCGCCTTCCGCCTTGAATTCCGGCCGGAATTCATGTCTCCATTTGAGTACGATCCGATGGGGCTTCTCACACTCGATGACTTCTCCGCCATCGGCAACCTCTCCGTCACTAAACACAAGTTTCCAGGGAGCTCCTTTTTTCCATTCGGACTCGATCCCCATGCCATTCCAGTATTCCCGCATGAATTCGGGACGGGTCAGGGCCTCCCACAGTTTCTCCGGGGTCGTGCGAATCAGGGTGACATAAACGAACGTCGATTTATCCGCCATCGGTCTCTCCTTCGAGTCGGGTTTTGAGGTCTTTCAGGGCGCGAAGCCTTCCGCGCTCGAATTTTCCGATCCACCGGTCGGCAATGTCAAAAATAGGAACGGGGTTCAAGAAATGGAGCTTTTCCCGCCCTTGCCTTTTCGTGACAACGAGATTGGCGTCTTCCAGGATTTTCAGGTGCTTGGTCACTGCCTGGCGGGTCATGTCGAGCCCCCGGCAAAGTTCACTCAGCGTTTGCCCGTTTTCCTCCCTGAGCCGATCAAGAAGATGACGTCGGCCTCTATCCGCTAGGGCCCGGAATACAAGATCCATTTCCATGATTCAAATTAGGCAACCTTTTGGTTGCATGGCAAGAAAAAATATTTTCATGGGGTTTTTTGCCAGAAAATACCTTTATAATCGCCATCTAAAGAAGGGGGCATGTCGGGGACTGAAAGTCCCAATCCGCGGCCTCTCCACAACCCCTTCGGATGTTTCTCCATCCCTATACACTATTAAGAATTTTTCACACTTTCAGAGAATCTGATGGTCTGGAAAAATGTGAAATGCAGTCCCTGAGGGCCCGAAAACAGCGTTCGTCAATCCCTTGCCCGACCTCCCGCTCCATGATGTCGAGGGCCTGCGCGATGGGCATGGGCCCCCGATAAGGGCGGGCGGCTGTCAGGGCATCGAAGATGTCGGCAGTCGTGATGACCCGGGTCTCCGAAAGAATTTCTTCCTCGGTGAGGCGATGAGGGTAACCAGCTCCGTCAAGCCTCTCGTGGTGGTTTCCGGCAATTTTCGAGAGGCGAAAGAAAATGCCGATCCGTCGAAGGATCTCTTCCGTATAGAGGGAATGTTTTCGCATCTCCTTCCATTCATCCGGGTCAAGCTTTCCGGGTTTGTCCAGAATGGCATTGCTGATTCCCAGCTTCCCCAGATCATGCAGAAGAGCCCCCCTCCTGATCCAGTTTGTCTGGTCCCTGGAGAGGCCCATGGAGATCCCCAGGACCTCGCCATAGTGGGCGACCCTTCGGCTGTGATCATGTGTGTAAGGGCTTTTGGCATCGATAATCCGGGCAAAGACCTCGGCCATCCTGTCAAGGAGATGATCATCCGGCGAGAGAAACCTTTCAGAGGGCTCCAGGGCCTGAACTCGTTCCTGGAGACCTTCGTCTAGCAGTCCCTTCCAGAGGTCCGGATCATTGGAAAAAGCCAGGAAGGACTCCACAAGCTCCGGGTCAAACCAGGATCCCTTCCTGGACTTGACCTCTCGGATGGCCCGTTCTGGACCTCCCAGGTGGTTGAAGACGTCGATGACCTGCGCAAGGAGAGCGATCCGGGATCCAAGGGGAATTTTCTGTCCGGAAAGCCCCTGGGGCCGTCCCTTTCCGTTCCAGTGTTCGTCAAGAGAAAAAATTCCTCTGGAGACGGCTTCGCCAAATCCCAGATGGCGGGCGATTTCCGCTCCCCGTTCGCACCGTGTCTGAACGAGTTCGGTCGCGAGGGCCTCTCCGAAACGTGACAGGAAAAGGATCCGTCTGAGTTTACTGGCGAGGGGCTCTCCGTTCCCCGCATGACGGAAGACGAAGCGGGCCAGGGGAAGAAGTTGTTGGGAATCGACGGTCTTGAAATCGGCCTTGATGCTCCGGTCATCACTTCCGTAGAGCTCCCAGAGACGGGCGGCATTGCTGCTGCAGCCGGCGTCCTTGAGAAGAAGCGTGTAGTAGAGGTCCGAACGCTCCCCGGTTCCAAGGTTGAAAGGGTGGGCGATGCGCATCCCGATCAGGCAGGAGCGGAGACAGTGGCCGGGCGGCTGTCCCTCTGTCATGTCAAGGGCATAGCTCACGGCTCCGATGACTTCGGAAAGACGCACTCTTCCGGGGCTCTCCTGGGGAAAGAAGGAATGATTTCCGGTTTCAGGAGAGTGTGGACCGGGGAACGGCTCCTGGGTCAAAGGATGGATCCTCCTCGTGGGTCAACAGGGATGACGGCCGGGGCGGGCGTATGGGGAGAGAATAAGGCCTTTTCCGGATTCTAGGGCTTTTTATCCACCCGGACAAGGGGGCTCTCTTTTGAGTGGTCCTGGTAACGGCTCAAGGCTCATCAAAAGAACTGCCGGAAGAAGTGGAGAATCGGATTTTCCGGCGGATTCGGCATGGTTCGAGTGCAGTTTTCCGAGGGTTCCGTTCCAGCCAGGAAGGGGAGGACAACGGAAGGGCCGCAGGCCGGGTCACCTCGCAGGCCGGTTTTTTCATCGACGCTTGTCAGGATGATTTCCGGAGGCGCCGGAGGCGGAGCCGGGGGAAATCCTCCCTGAAAGGACAAGAGGGAGGAGACGATCGGGAGGGCCAGCTGGGCTCCGAACCGGTAGGTCGGGGTATTGTCATCGAAGCCGACCCAGGCCAGGACAACTTCCCGGGAGGAAATGGCGACAAACCAGGCGTCTCTCCCACGGTTCGAGGTCCCGGTCTTTCCGGCCCACCCGGCGCGACCAGGGGAGGTATTCATAAAGGTCGCGGCGGTCCCTTCCTCGAGAACCCGGTGGAGTCCGGTCCAGAGAAGAAAGACCGGACCCGAGGGGAAAATCCTTTCGGGAACCAGAAAGGCGCCTCTGCCGGCCGGATCGATCAGGGAGGGAGAGACATCATAGCCTCCGTTGGCGATCCGGCTGAAGGCGGTAGCGATCTGCAGGGGAGTCTGGGCCACCACCCCCAGAGGGTAGGACATGGGGAGGCGGGTGGGGCCCGGGGTTTCGAATCCCAGTTTTCTCGCGGTTTCGACGAGAGCGGCTTTGTCGAGGGATTCCGAGAGGTGCAGGACCGGAAGGTTCATCGAACGCTCGAGGGCCTTGTAAAGAAGGACCGATTTGGAGGCGTCAAACTCGTCGTTTTTCGGAACCCAGCGCTTGTGTCCAAGAAAAAGGCGCAGAGGGGTGTTGGGCAGGGAGCTCGCCAGGGTGGCGACCGGAGGCGAAGTTCCGTGGGGGGAGAGCGCGGTCAGATAGGGAACAATCTTGAAAAGGGAGGCTGGCTGACGGCGGGAGCGGGTCGCCCTGTTGAGGGGCGAAGAGGCAAAGTCCCGTCCTCCCACCATGGCCCGTATCGCCCCGGTCCGGGGATCCATGACGACAAGTGCCGCTTCAAGGGCCTGGGGGTGGGATCTCCGGATCCGCGGTGGAAGGGATTTCTCGAGACGGGTGAGAAATGACGGGACAATCCGGTCAGCCTCTTCCTGAAGGAGGGGATCCATTGTTGTGTGAAGGGAGAAGGGGCCTGCCTGAGAGGGGATGAGCCGTTCCTCCCTGGCAAGCTCGTCGAGAAAATAGGGTCCGACCGGATGAAAAAGTCCCTTTGGCTCGATCAAGCCGAGGGGAAGTCGTGTCAGCTTCTCCCATTCCTTTTGATTCAGGATCTGATGTCGGTATAATAAGCCCAGAATTTTGTCACGGAGCCGCTTTGTTCTCCCGGGATGGAGAAAGGGGGAATAATAGGTAGGAGCCCGGTTGAGAGCGGCCAGGGTGGCCGCTTCCTTCCATCCCAGTTCGCTGGCGTGGCGTCCAAAATAGCGCAGGGAGGCCGCTTCGACTCCGATAATCCGTTCCGTCCCGTATCCTCCGAGGTCGATGTGGTTTAGATAAAGCTCAAAGATCTCCTGTGGTGTGAGAATTGCCGCCATACGAAGGGCAAGGACGGCCTCTTCCAGTTTTCTTCCGAGGGATTTTTTCCGGCTGAGGAAGAGGTTTTTTACCACCTGCTGGGTGATGGTGCTTCCCCCCTCCTTGAACCTCCGGGCCTTGATATCTATGAAAAAGGCCCGACCGATTCCCAGGAGGTCGATGGCCGGCGAAGAAAAGAATCGCCGGTCTTCGGAAAGCAGGAATGTGGTCTTGATCGCCTGGGAGATTTGGCTGAAACCCACCGGGCGGTATTCGATCATCGCCCCGTCCTCGATCGAACCCAGAAAAAGAGGGGGGAGGGTGATCTTCGGTTCCGGACGGGGACCCCTGTCCTTGCCGATTTGGAGAATCTCCCCGATCCTGTCGTCAGGTCCCCAGGTTATGTCGGCAGCCTTGCCCTTGTCCAGGAAAATATGGATCGTCCGGGTGGTCTTTTGAAGCAGCGGAGGAGAGGGGATCATTCCTCCCTCCCGTGCAAGGGAAAGGTAGTGCCAGACCCTGAAAAGGGGAATGGGTTGACCCACCCGGAGGGTCAGGGAATGGGCATAGACGGGAATGGACCGGGCCCCCTTGACCTGGTCAAGCCTCACATGAATCTTCTTGTCGATCCAGGCAATGGTTGCCTCTGTCGCACCGAAGATCAAAAGGAGAAAGAAGGCGGAAAGCCAAAGAAACCGGCTTCCAGGCTTCCTTTTTCGGCGTTTTTTGCCTTTGGAGTCGGTAAGGTTCGAATCCTGGTTCATGATTGATGGGGCATCACGGAAAGATGGAGACCGAGAGGGAGGAAAAAATCATGACTCGACCAAGATTTTGTCTTGGGACATTGACCGGGAATTTGCTTCTGTATGCTTTTCTTGCCATTCTTCCCCTTTCTGCCTGCACCCGCCAGGAGGGTCGCCCGATTCCCGAGGCTACCGTTATGGCTCTCAAAATTGGAACAACCACCGAACAGGACGTGCTCAAAAGACTGGGGCCTCCCGAAAGCAAAAAAAGATTGCTGGGAGAGGAACTCTGGACTTACCGCCATGTGCTCCATCAGGGATTTGCAAGCGTTGAGACAAAGATCCGCATACTCAGACTCAGGTTTGACGATCGGGGCATTCTCCAGAACATTGAACAAAAGAACCGGAAATACGAGTCCCTTTTCTAGTGTCCACCGGATCCTCCTTTCGCAAGCCCCGAAATCACCCGCCGAGGAGGGGGAGGGATGGGGCCCTGCCATTCGACCCTGACATGGGTCCCGTTTCCGCAAAGAACGACCGGGAAATCCCTCACCGGAGGTCCGAATCCGTTCAGATGGATCCTGGGATATACACCCCGGGGCGTTTGCCGGGCCCTTAAGGTAAAGCATCCGGTGCTGGTCTCAAAGGAGAAGCCTACGGCGTGTTTTTTCCCCGTAGGGGCGATGAGAAATCGGAGTGTGTCCCGGGAAAGGCGCTCAAGAACCATCTCCCTTTCCGGATCGTGGTTTCGGGTGATATGGATCCAGCCTCCGGGATCCCGGATCGTTCCCGTATAGGCGATTCCTGGTCTGACCCTGACTGCGTGAATGGAAAAAACTCCGGGAATATGGGTCAGATAAAGACCTTCTCCGTCTTTTTCGAGAGTTGTCCACAGGGAATCGGCAGAGGCGATCTTTCCCCAAGGGCCGAGAATCAGGAGGGAGAAAAGAAGTCCGGCCAGGGTGGGAGGCCGGAAAACACGGTCAATGGGCCAGGACATTGGGCGTCTCCGTAGGCAAGGAACCCTTTTGAAGAGGTGTGGAGTTGACGTTTTTCATGAGCTCCAGGAGAAGTGCCGCCGCCCTTTCAGCTCCATAACAGGATTTCGGCCGACCGTTTTTCCCTTTTTTAAGGTGGATGTGGTCATTCAGAAGACGGTCAAGACCATTTTTGATCTCGGATTCTTCCCGTGAGGGGACGGAAATGGCCCAACCCGCCAATTCCGCCTCCCGGGCCCGTTTGACCTGGTCGTCAAGATCCCGGTCGAAGGGAATGAGCAGGGAGGAAAGTCCCGCATTCCCAAGCTCGGTGACCGTATTGTATCCTCCGCTTGCGACGGCTAGGTCAAAGGCCGGGAGCCAGGGAGCCAGGGGCCAGGCCGGAAACCATTCCCGGGCCGTGATAGAGTCCGGCATTTTTCGTGCAAGGGGGCCAGTAGCCACAAACACCTCCACGTGACGGTCCCGCAGTCCGCGAACAACCACCCGAAGGACCTCTTCCGTTTCCGGATCGCCTCCTCCCCCGAAGGTCACGATGGCGGCCTTGTCTTCCCTCATTCCGAGGCGTTTTCTGAGATTTTCCCGCGGTTCAGTGGGACCGTCCTCTGAAATGGGGCCGGTAAAGCGGACCCGGGGATCCTTTTCAAGCCAGGATGGAAGACTGATTGTGTCAGGGTCATGGGCTACCAGAATCATCTGGTAGGGCGAGAGGCGCGGACGGGCCTCCTCTTCCCGAAAGGAGCCGGGACGGGAGTCCCTGTATACGAAGGCCTTCCGGATCGGCCATTTCATGATAGGGGCCAGTTCACCCTCGGGCCCTTCCGGAAAGGTATCGGTCACCAGCAGGTGGGGATCGAAGGAGGAGACAGTCTGCCAGAGAAGGGGTTGTGAGGTCTGGTAATAGGACTTGGGCGAAATCCCCGAAAGTCTTGCCCGTGAGGGTCCCGGGATGCGAATGGTGAAGGGGGCATCCTCATGAGGGTAGGGACCCGCCTCGCATCGGGAGAGAAAAAGGATCTCATGGGAGGCGTTCTCTTTCCGGATCGCCCGGCTGATTGCCAGAAGCCTCGTGACATGGCCGAGACCCAGACCGTTGGTGGCATAAAGCAGGATTCTCATCAGGAGCGGTCTCCGCCCTCGAGACCACCCCTTTCCCGGTCTTCCCGGTCGGCCGCTCCACCGCCGCTCCAGTCCCCTTGTGGATGGGAATCCGGCATCGACACGGCCGGCGTGTCGTGATGGCCTTCGTGAGTCATCCAGTCCAGGAGCATGAGATCTCCAAAGGAAAGTCCTCCCCCCATGTAGGGGACCCCCCCGGTATAGAAGGAAGAGGGAGGTTGGTAGGCCCCTGTCTTCTGATAGTTCTGTTCCATTTCGGCAAGACAGGTCGGACAGACGCGGGCATAGGCCACCTTTCCCTGACGTTCGAGGGGAACGGTCCGGCCTTCCCTGGCATCCCGTCCGCAAAAGACGCAACGGTCTCCTCCGATGGGAGGTGTTTCGGGGGAAGCCGACTGAGCCGTTTCCGGCCCCGGAGGAGACGGAGTCCCGTTAGGGGAGGAAAGACCCGCCTCTGCCTTTTCATCCAGAAGAGTCCGGATATGGAGTATTGCGGCATCCACGGGGGCCAGGGCGGCCTCGAAGCGGTTTCTTCGCTCGGCCCAGTCCGTCTGAGGGGTTTCTGGTTCCCTGAGAATGTTGAGGACATTCCTGTAGGCGGGATCAAGGGTCCGGAAGGCCTCTTCCAGATGGGCCCTCTTGTCCGGGTGGTCCAGAAGAAAATAGTTCTTGTCGTCAAGAAGCTTGTCCACAGCCTTCATGAGGCGTCCCGCGGTTTCCTCCATTTCCTCCTTGTCCCGGGTCCCTGATCTCTCCCTTTTTTGGGACATTCTCCTAAGAGCCAGAAAGATCAGCACCCCCCCGATGGCCACAAAAATCAGAAAGAGACCCAGGTGAGAGGATGACCGGGGAGATTCACCGGGAAAGGAGACGGGGTGGGGAGGAGGAACGGGGCTTTGTCCCTCGATGACCTGATGCATGAGACGCCTGTGCATGGATCTGACATGGGCGGGATTGTTGGTGAAGGTCAGGCCGGGATTGGTATGGATCGCCCCTTCGAGATCAATCAGGGCCTGGTGCTCAAGGCCCTGGTGATCTTCGGAGAGTGCCATGAAGTACTGGAATTTCCCCGTCCCAGAGGGCTGGTGGAGGTGGAGGGCTCTGAAAATGCTGGAAGCTTCGGCATAATGGCCCGTGTGGTAAAGATGCAGGCCTTCCGTGAATGTGGCCTCTGCAGCGGTGGCCCTCCCCCCTGTCAATCCTGAAAGGAGAAGGAGAATGACGAGGGCGGAAAGGCAAAGGCGTCGCATGGATCCCATTTCAGGATTTTTTCTGCTTCAGTGCAGCAAGCTCCGCTTCGATATCGGGCTTTTTTTGATCTAGTTCAGAAAAGGCCGTTTCGAGATCCGTTCCTTTCTGCCTGTCGGCATAGTCCTTCGTTGCTTCGGCACGGGCCTCCATCCGTGAAATCTTTTCGGACATCCGTCCCATCTCCTGGCCGATATGCTGTGGGTCGATCTCGGCACGGACGGCATTGATCTCCTCCTTGGCCTTTGCCCGCTCCTCACGCAAGGAGAGGGTCGACTGTTTCCGGGCAAAATCGTCACGCATGGCAGAAAGCTTGTCCAGGTCCGCGGAAAGTTCGTCCACAACGGACTTCTGGTCATCCCTTTGCTTCGTAAGGTCTGCCAGTTCGGAGGAAAGGCGGCTCTTTTCGAGAAGAGCCTTCCGGGCCAGATCATCGTTCCCGGCTGAAACGGCCTTCTCGGCACGCTCTTAATAGAGAGCAATCTGATCCTGTGCCTCGCGCATCTTCTGTTCGATCAGCTTCACCTCTGCCATGGCCTTGACCAGTTCTCCCCTGGCACTCTGAAGCTTGTCGTCGAGGTTCCGGAGCTGCTGGGCAATCATGGCCTTCGGATCCTCGAGGCTGTCGAG
>DAIBTC010000044.1 GCA_027415345.1 Nitrospirota bacterium | reverse complement strand
AGCTGGGGTATCTCCGCCGCCACCGCCAGCACCTTCTTCGCCGCCAGTTCGGGCGTGAGTTTTTCGCTCACCACACCGGGACGGCTCTCGTTGGAGCAGTCGTACTTCCGGTTGCAGTAGTTGCACTGGATGTTGCAGGCCGGCGCCACCGCCACGTGCATCCGGGCATAGAAGTGGTGGGCCTCTTCGCTGTAGCAGGGATGGTTCTTGACCTTGTTCCAGACCTCGGGATCCATGTCGGCGGGTCCCGCCGAGCTGCCGCAGGTCGATTTTTCCGAGCAGCCGGAGGCTTCGGCCTCGGGCCCCTGGATGACCTTCAGAAAATTCTGGTCTTTTGCATCCATCGTCTTCCCCCCTGTCCCCCCCGGGGACACATACGTTGTCCGGTCCGGTTCCTTCTATCCAAAGGTCGCCACCTCTTTATATTTGTCGATCATTTCCGTCCCCTGGCGGATCAGCTTTTCGGCCTCCTCCAGGAGCTTCTCCCGGGACGCGAAGCCGAAGCGGTGCACGTCCCTGAGATTCTTGTTCACGACGACCAGCCGGCCGGCGATCAGGACCATCCGGCCAAAGCCTTCGTGAGACATCTTCATCATGGGGGAGACCATCACACCGGTCCTCTTCTCGATGGAGAGGGCCACGGTGTTGTAGAAGATCTCCAGGCGCCAGAGCACGTCCGGGTCGGGATCCCCGATGATGGGGATCGCCCGCCGCGCCTCGGCGTCGAGAATGAAGGGTTTCAGGACCTGCTCGTCGGTCAGCTTGTCCCAGGCTCCGAACCCGTCATGGGAGCGGAACTGGAGGGCCAGGTCCTTGAAAAACGAATCGGTTTTTTCCTCTGTCGCATCGCCTGGCCTCATGGATTCTCCCGCGCCGTGATATTGTTCAAATCCCCTCGTCCGCCTTCAGAAGCGGGGTTTCGGCCCCGCACCCCCGTCACTCGTCGGTAAAGTCCGCGCGCTTCTCTCCCTGCTCCCGAAGGATCTTCCGCATCCAGGGGGGCGGCGTCCCGTTTATAAGGACCCGAAGGCGCTCGAGAAGATCGGCGATCTTTTCCGGCTTTTCCACCTTGACCGGATGGACCTTCTGGGCCACGACCCGGGCCGCCCCGGAGCCGCCGATCGCGGCCACGTAGAGAATGGCGCACCCCTTCAGGGCCTCGATCTTCGGAACCAGCTTGTCTTCGTTCCCGTCCTCGGCCAGGTTCGACTCGAAGGAGGCGACTCCCGAGAGGCGGAAGGAGGACGGATCGAGTTCATAGATGGCAATGTTCTTCGCCCATCCGAAATGGGCGTCGACCGTTTCGAGATCCTGGGTGGCAAAGGCAATCTTCACGGATTCCTCCCGGTTGCGGGGTTCAAGGCGGAAACGCCCTCGAAGCGGACGGGAACGAACTCCATATCCGGATTGCCGGAGTGCGTCTCCGCCTCGTGGCGGCCCTCCTCGGGATACCAGGTCTCTGGTCCGTTTTCCGGATCGCGGGACCAGACCATGTTTGCGAATCGGAACAGCGTCTCCATGGCCCCCCGGTATCCTATCTGGAGCCGGTGGGGCGCCCCGAGCCGGTCGAAGATCGGGAATCCCGTCCTAAAAAGGGGGACCCCGAGCCTCTGGGCCCCCTGTCTTCCGTGGGAATGGGTCACGAGGAGCCGGGCCCCCCGTTCTCCAGCCCGACGCTCGAGAAGCCCGAGGTCCCCGATCTCCGCCCTCTCCCTTCCCATATGGGCGTTCAGGGGGGAATCGGTGGTCGTGACAGCGACAACGACCTCCGCCCCGTTCTCCTCGAGAAAGTGGACCATGTCATGAAGTGCGTCCGGTTCGAGACCCGCGGCAATCCGGAGTCCTCCCACGTAGAAGTGGGCGTCCAGCATGGCATCCGAGAGGCGGTTCCTCTCCCGCTTTAAGCGCGCGGGATAGTCTTTCCCGGAGAGGTGCCGGAGGGTCACGAGAAAGCGGTCGAAGGCAATCATTCCCATGAGACGGTCCACAACCACGAAGGGAACCCCGCATTTTTTAAGAAGCGCCTCCCCTGCCGCCCGGAGCGATTCACCCAGGACGATCGTTTGGGCGGAGGCCCCCATTCGCTGGATTTCCGGGAGAGTCGTCCCGCCCATTGAGACCGGCTCGAAGGTCTCCGGAACGATCCCGTCGAGCGACCGGGAGAGGTCCGGAAGAAAAATCGGGTCGAGTCCGAAGGACTCCAGAATCTCCCGGAGATGGTCGAGATCGGCCACCGTCAGATGGGAGCCGGCCAGGACGTTGACCTGGTTCGGGACGATTGCCAGGGACGGCTCCCCTAGTTCCTCGATGGTCCGGACCATCGCGTCCCGGAACCCGTCCTCGTGGGAGCCCCGGAAGTCCGGGGTCGAGACCGCCACCACCGGGATCCCCGCGTGCTCCGGGTGCTTCTTCCGGAAGAGGGCGATCTCCCCCACGATGTCCTCCCCCTTCGTCTCGGTGAGGCCTGTGGAGCAGAGGCCGATCACATCCGGCGTCCCTTTTTCGAGGATCTTCAGGATCGCGGCCTGGATGTTCTCCCCTCCGCCAAGAATGGTCGTCACCTCGCTCATGGCGGTGGTCTGGAGGGGAATCGACTCCTTGAAGTGCCGCCCGAGCAGGACCAGCGCAAAAGAGGTGCAGCCCTGGGATCCGTGGAAAACCGGGAGACTTCTGTCGAGCCCCAGGAAGAAGAGGGCCCCGCCCAGGGGGGCGCTCATCTTGAGGGGGTTCACCGAGACGAAGTCCCCCGGCAGATTCCGGTTTTCCTGATGCGCGTCAGTCTGCGTCTTCATCGTCCTCGTCCTCTAGACCAGAGGGGTGACCCGGCAGCCGGGATCCCAGGGAGCCGGCTCTCGCAGGGAGCGGAAGATCGGGTTGGTGATCGTCCTGTGAATCTCCGAGACCAAGGTCACCATCCCCTTGTACCCGGCAAAGGCGAAGCGACGTTCCTGATTGACGTCAAGGAAGGGGACCTTGGCCTTCAATGCCACGAACTGGGAGCGTCCCCCGGCCATCAGGATGTCCGCCTCGGCCTCTTTCAGCATCCGGTACATCTCCCGGGGGGTCATCGTGTCGATCATGTGGGCGTCCTCCCCCATGAGCTCCGCGATCCTCTCCTTGTCCTCCTTCGTGGACTTCTTCACGCTCGTGCCCACCACCACGAGCCCTGCCTCCATGAGGGCCGAGACGACCGACCAGCTCTTGACTCCTCCCGTGATGAGAAGGGCCCTCTTGCCGGAAAGTCCCGGACGGAAGCGGTCGATGGCGGCCCAGGCCTCCTTCTCCTCGGAGGCGATCAGCGCTTCGGTCCTCTCGGGAAGGTCGGACGGAGCGCCGCGCCGAACGAGGAGTCCCGCGATGTTGCGAAGCGAGGCGCTCATGTCGCTGATCCCGTAGAAGGAGCCCTCGAACCAGGGAATCCCGTACCGCTCCTCCATCTTGCGCGCGATGTTGATCATCGCCTTGCTGCAGACCAGCATCGCCGCCCGCGCCCGGTGGGAGGAGGCCACCTCCCGGTAGCGGGCGTCGCCGCTGATGCAGGCCGACACCCGGATCCCGAGCCGGTCGAGAAGCGGCTTCACCTGCCAGAGTTCCCCCGAGAGGTTGTATTCGCCAATGATGTTGAGGTCGGTCGGTGTGGTGGTTTCCGGCTCCATCGTTCCGATCACGTGGTCCAGGAGGGCCTCGCCGGCCAGCTTGTTGCCGAGGTTCTTCCCTCCCACGAAGCCCGGGGCGTTGACCGGGATGACCGGAAGGCCGAACTTCTCCGTGGCGGCTTTCGCCACCGCCTCGATGTCGTCTCCGATGATGGCCGGAACGCAGGTCTGGTAGAGGAAGATGGCGGGAGGGTCGAACCTCTCCCGGATTTGGCGGATCGCCTTGAACAGATGCTTCTCGCCCCCGTAGACGACGTCCATCTCGTTTAGGTCCGTGGTGAAGCCGGTGCGATAGAGGCGGGACCCCGAGGACAGGGCGGAGCGGTTGTCCCAGGAATTCCCCTCGCAGGCGATCGGTCCATGAACCAGATGGGCGGCGTCCACGATCGGCTGGAGCGCGATCTTGGCCCCGTCGAAGGCGCAACCTCCGGCCGCGGCTCCCGGAGTCGCCACCTTGGTGCATCCTTTCTTCCGGTCTTTAAGGGATTTGGCCTGATTGTGTCCGCAGGCCGTCTCGTCAAAAACCGCGTTGATCTTGTCCTTCAGCATGGTCCCCTCCCGGAAGCGGGGGGAGGAGATCCTCCCCCGCATCAGGCTTGTCATCCGTTACCGGATGATGTCGTAGCTGTAATCGGTCTTGCTCGGAACATTGGTGTTCTTGTCCATTTCGTCGAAGATCTTGTCGAGGAGCTTCACCAGGACATTCATGGCCCCCTGGTATCCCACCGTCGGATAGCGATGGTGGTGATGGCGGTCGAAGATCGGGAAGCCGATCCGGATCAGCGGGGTCCCGGTGTCGCGCTCGAGATACTTGCCGTAGGTGTTGCCGATCAGAAAATCGACCGGCTCGGTAAAGAGGAGACTCCGCATATGCCAGAGGTCCCGGCCGGGCCAGGCATGGCATCCCGTCCCGTAGGGAGAGCTCGCGAAGAGGGCGTTCATCTTCTCCCCCCAGTCCTTGCCGCCGTTCGTGGCAAGCACGTGGACCGGCTCCGCCCCGAGCTCCATCAGAAACTCCGCGAGCCCCAGCATCGGATCGGGGTCGCCGTAGAGGGCGAACTTCTTTCCGTGGATATGGGAGGTCGAATCGGCCACCGCGTCCACAAGCCGCCCCCGTTCGAGGCGAAGGGAGTCGGGGATGGGCTTTCCGGAAAGCTCCGAGAGCGCCATCAGCCAGCGGTCCGTCCCGCGGATCCCGATCGGATAATGGAACGCCCTGGTCTTTTGCCCGAGCGATGCGGCGTATTCCAGGGACTTCGGCGTGTTGTACTCCTGAAAGGAGACCGTCGCCTTCGAATCGAGCGCTTTTTTCATGTCCTCAAGACGCGTCCCCCCCATGTACATGCGGAAGGTGCCGTCGGTCGGGGTGTCGAAGACGTCGCTGGTGTCGGAGAGGATGAAGGCGGAGACTCCCATCTCGAAAAGGATCCGCTTCATCTCCCGGATGTTGCCGACGCTGTATCCGTCGAATCCCATGACGATGTTGAGGGTGTCGTTTTCCTGGCGCTCACGGCCGGCCCAGAAGTGCTCCATGATCCCCTTCAACGCATTGTCGAAGCCGGTGATGTGGGAGCCCACGAAGGCCGGGGTGTGGGCGAAGGGAACGTCGTATTCCTGGGGGACCGAGCCTTTTTCCTTGGCGTTCTTGATGAATGCGTTCAGGTCGTCTCCGATCACCTCGGCCATGCAGGTCGTGGAGACGGCGATCATCTTGGGCTTGTACATGGCGTAGGTATTCGCCAGACCGTCGACCATGTTGTTGAGGCCGCCGAAGACCGCGGCGTCTTCCGTCATGGAGGAGGAGACGCAGGAGGCCGGCTCCTTGAAGTGCCGGGAGAGGTGGCTCCGGTAGTAGGCCACGCATCCCTGGGAGCCGTGGACGAAGGGCATCGTCTCCTCGAAGCCAAGGGCCGCGAAAACGGCGCCCAGCGGCTGGCAGGCCTTGGCGGGGTTGACGGTCAGCGCCTCCCTCTTGAAATTCAGCTCCCGGTACTCCTGGGTCTTGGTCCACTCGACGATCTCGGCGACCTTGTCCTGGGGAGGGGGATTCTCGAAGTTCTTCTTCTTGTTCTCGAACATCTCCACGTATTCCGGCTCCCGGAACAGGTTGAAGTGGTCGAGGACGTGCTTGGGGTTCTGGCTCATTGTCGGATCCTCATGTTGGGCCGGAACATCCCGTGTCCCGGCCGAAGCTTTTTCCGTCCTGCCCGAATCAGAAGGGCGCCTTCGCCATCTGCCAGACGGGGTTGTTGATCGCCATGTCCATGTCGCGGGCGAAGATCGCGAACCCGTCGTAGCCGTGGTAGGGGCCGGAATAGTCCCAGGAATGCATCTGGCGGAAGGGGTATCCCATCTTCTGGAAAACGTATTTCTCCTTGATGCCGGAGGCGACCAGATCGGGCTTCAGCGCCTCGACGAACTTTTCGAATTCGTACCCGGTCACGTCGTCGTAGATGATCGTCCCGTCTTTGACATAGTGGGTCGTCCGCTGGTAGTCGTCGTTGTGGCCGAACTCGTAGCCGGTCCCGACCACGTTCATGCCCAGGTCTTCGTAGGCGCCGATGACGTGGCGGGGACGGAGCCCCCCCACGAAGAGCATGACGGTCTTGCCTTCGAGACGCGGACGGAACTTCTCGATCGTGGCCTTTGTCAGGGCCTCGTACTTGGCGATGACCTTCTCCGTGTTCTCCTTGATGGTGTCATCAAAAAAGCCGGCGATTTTCCTGAGGGATTCGGCGATCTTTGTGGGACCAAAAAAGTTGTACTCGACCCAGGGGATGCCGTACTTCTCCTCCATGTGCCGGGAGATGTAGTTCATCGACCGGTAGCAGTGGAGGACATTGAGCTTCACCTTGGGCGTGTTGACGAGCTCCTCGAGGGTGCCGTCCCCCGACCACTGGGCCACGACCCGAAGCCCCATCTCCTCGAGAAGGATGCGGGAGGACCAGGCGTCCCCGCCGATGTTGTAGTCGCCGATGATCGCCACGTCGTAGGGCGTGGTCTCGATCTCCTTGCCGGCCGCCTTGTCGAAGACCCAGTCGCGGATGGTGTCGTTGGCGATGTGGTGGCCCAGGGACTGGCTCACGCCCCGGAACCCTTCGCAGCGGACCGGGACGATGGTCTTTCCGCCGTACTCCTTGCTCTTCTTCTTGGAAACCGCCTCGATGTCGTCCCCGATGAGCCCGATGGGACATTCCGACTGGACGGTGATTCCCTTGTTCAGCGGAAAGAGCTCCTGGATCTCGTCCATGATCTTTTCGAGCTTCTTGTCGCCGCCGAAGACGATGTCCTTCTCCTGGAAGTCGGAGGTGAACTGCATGGTGACGAAAGAGTCCACCCCGGTCGTCCCGATGTAGTAGTTGCGCCGGGCGGCCCAGGAGTACTGCCCGCAGCCCACCGGCCCGTGGCTGATGTGGATCATGTCCTTGATCGGGCCCCAGACCACGCCCTTCGAGCCCGCGTAGGCACAGCCCCGGATGGTCATCACCCCCGGAACGGTCTTGATGTTCGACTTGACCCCGCAGTCGGACTTTCCTTCCTCGAAGACGTTCAGGTGCTTCTCGCGCTTCTTTCTAGTCTTTTCCGGATAGACCGAAAGGACCTCCGCGATGATTTTCTTGGCTTCCTCGATATTTTGGCTCATGGTGAAACCCTCCGATCGGATGGCGGATCATGCTGTGCGTCCCACTTTATCCGGGACGGGAAGAGAGGGCGGAGGAGGATCCTCCTCCGCCGGTCAGGCCATAAGGGACGGCTCAGGCGACGGCGATTTCCTCGGCCTTCTTTCCGACCAGGTCCTCGTCGATGGTCTTCATGACGCCGAACTCCATGAGAAGCTCTTCGAGTTCGTCCATCGTGATCGGGGTCGGGATCGAGCCCTTGCCCGCGTTGGCGTCGACCTTCTTGGCCAGTTCCCGGTACTCGTTGGCCTGGGGTGAATCCGGTGCAAATTCGAGCACGGTCATGCGGCGAAGCTCGGCGTGCTGCACGATGTTGTTCCGGGGCACGAAGTGGATGAGCTGGGTGTTGAGCCTTTTGGCCAGGGCTTCGATCAGCTCGTATTCCCGGTCGGTCTGGCGCTCGTTGCAGACGAGACCTCCCAGGCGCACGCCCCCGGAGTTGGCATATTTGAGAATGCCCTTGGCGATGTTGTTGGCCGCATACATGGCCATCATCTCGCCCGAGGTGACAATGTAAATTTCCTGGGCCTTGTTCTCGCGGATCGGCATGGCGAACCCGCCGCAGACCACATCGCCCAGAACGTCGTAGGAGACATAGTCGACCCCGTCGTAGGCGCCGTTTTCCTCGAGGAAGTTGATCGAGGTGATCACGCCGCGGCCGGCGCAGCCCACCCCGGGCTCGGGACCTCCGGACTCGACGCAACGGATCTCGTTGAATCCGGTCTTCATCACGTCCTCGATCTCGAGATCCTCGACCGTTCCGGCCTCGGCCGCCAGGGATAGAACGGTGTTCTGCGCCTTCGCGTGAAGGATGAGTCGGGTGGAGTCGGCCTTGGGGTCGCATCCCACGATCAAAATCTTCTTGCCCATCTCGGAAAGGGCCGCGAGGGTGTTCTGGGAGGTGGTGGATTTTCCGATGCCGCCTTTTCCGTAGAATGCAATCTGACGCATAGCGTTTTCCTCCTGGTTGGCCGGGGCGGCCCGATGGGCCCCCGGAAATAAAAAAAGCCGAACGGAGGATTTTCCCTCGTTCGGCTTCAGCGCCTGGCCGGTATACGACTCCACGGCCCAATCTCTTTTTCTGCTTCACCTAGTCCATCACGATCTCTGGAGCATCCTTCCTCGAAGCCCCTGGCGATCGGTTGCCAATATTATTAGCAATCGATATGCCAGAATATGACAATCCTTTAGGGTAAACGACTTAAAAAAATGGTCGGGGGGCGGGAACCCGCCTTCCGCCTTCGTCTTTTGTGCGAACCCGGACATAACGTGGACAAAATTGGAGGGGGGTCTCAGGTCCCCCTCCCCTCGTTACCGGGCGATCACCTCCCCTCCGCCGGGCCCCCAGTACCAGTACAGGGACAGGTTCGGGCTGATGGACTGGTACTGGTTCGTTCCCGCGACCGGGAGAAGGACCCCGACAGAGAAGATGAGATTCCGGGTGATGTTGGTCTCGAAGGTGGGCTGGAGTCCCCAGAGATTGAAGGCCCCCACATGAAGCCCGTCGGCTGTGAGCGGAAGGCCGTTCACAGGAATCCCGTCGACGGAGAAGGGAAGGCCGGACATGCCGACGAACTCGAGGATGTAGCCCGTTCCCGTCCGGTCGTTCACGATGTTCTCGAGGCCGAACCGGTACTGGAGGATATCCCCGAACTGGACGAGGGGCTTTCCCGGAACCCCCGGAAGACTCGCGTTGTTCGGAAAGTCATAGGTATAGAAGAGATCCGCATAGAAGCGGAACGGCCTGGCGATATATCGGGTCAGGAGGGCCGGGGTCAATGCCGGAGACCCATAGTGGGTCGAAGGAATCCGGGCGAGCGGCGGAAGCCCTCCCTTCACCACCGGCGCATCGGTCCAGGTCGAGGTCGGAAGGGTCACATGGAGGGCGAAAGACATGGAGGGAACCCTTCGATCCGGATGCTGGACATAGAAGCGGTACTTGAGCTCCATGGTCAGGTCGGAAAACCCGGAGCCCTGGGTGTAGGCGCCCCCGTAGGAAGACCAGACCGAGGCCATGGAGGGGAAGATCGTGAACTGGGCGTTGTCGGTGAGTCCCACCCCGATTTCGGCCAAAGACAGAAGTTGGGTCTCATTGAAGCCATTGCCCAGGGAGTGGACCCCGCCGTTGGAGCCATACTGCGCCTGGACGAACTGCCCGTAGAAGAAGGGACGGACATAGAACTCCCCCGGCGGAGCGGTGTCGGCCATGGGAATGAGCTCCGGCCCGGCGGAGAGGGGATTCCACATCTTTCGGTAGGCGGCGAGAGCGTCCGCCCCGTTCCAGGAGAGGCCGTCCCCTCCGGAGACCGGCCCTGCCTGAGCGGAATTGGCGGACGAAGAAGGGAGGGACGGAGGACTCTCGGCCCGGACCGTTCCGGTCGGGAGGATCAGAGTTCCAGCGCAAAGGACGATACCTGCGAAAACTCGGGTCGCAATTCGTGCGTTCATGGGGAGCTCCCTGTTTTTTTAAGTGGTCTGTCTCGGTCAGGTTAAGAAGGAAAAAACCGGATTCAGGGAGCCCGCAAGGGGGACAGAAGGGAATGGATTCTTTTTTGTCGGCAGGGACGGTCGGGATCGGAGACAAAGGAATAGGACGCAAAAGGGTCGAAGACGAAGAAAAGGAGAAGGATGGCCAGAAAGAGCCCCGCCGGGATTTCGCGGGCCCTCCGGAAGAACCGCTCCGGAGAAACCTTTGCGGTCGTCTCCTCACGCGTGAGGGAGGGGGTCGGGGAAAGCCCTGTCCTCCCGTCCTCCTGAGAGGGGGAGACTCGGGCGACCAGGGATTGGAGGTCCTGCGGAGCCGCTCCCTCCTTCGGGAAAATTGCGACGGGCTTCCGGAGGCGTTCCGCAACGAAGCCGACGGATCCGAGGCCGTTCGTTAAAGAGGTGCTCTCCCCGGATCCGCCGGAGGAGACGGCCGCCGCGGCGTTCATTCCCAGGAGAAGCACCAGGAGAAGCGGAAGGCCGCCCAGAAGGAGCACCCCGGAGACGACGCCCCCGGCCATGGCCCAGAGCTCGAAAGGATCGGGGACAGACTGATCCCCCGAGCGGAGGCCGACGGGACCTTTTGCGCCCCCTTTCAGGAGCCATTCGGCCAGCAGGAAGCCTGCGAGGAAGGTCGCATAGACGAGGGGAGAGGACAGGGGGAGAGTCCCCCAAAGGAGCAGCATCCCCAGAACAAGCAATGCGGCAGAAGACGCCAGCGAGGGGAGGAGACTTTTGACGTTGTGGCGCCGGTAGACCCACAGGTTGCCGGCTCCGTGGCAGAAGGGAAGGCCTCCCGCCGCCCCCGCCAGGAGATCGGCGGCCCCCAGCCACCGCGAGAGGCGCTCTCCCGTGAGGAGAGTCCGGGCCGACGGCGACAGCGCCCCCTCCTTTTGCCGCTCCCGGACCGTCGCCAGGACCCCGTTTATCAGCGTCACCGGAAACTGGGGGAGGACCAGGAGAAGAACCGAGAAGAGCGGAGAGGGAGAGAGTCCGGGGAGGAGGGGAACAAAGGCCGGGGGCAGGAGTCCGGGACAATGCCTGAGAAGGACCAGCCCGAGGGCCAGAAGGGCGACCCCCCGGACATAGAGGGTGACCGCCTTTCGGACCCGGTCGAAGGAGCGGTCGGCGAGCCTTCTCTCAAGACGCCCCGAAAGCCCGGAGTGGCCGGACAGAAACAGAAGAAGGCCCAGAAGGATGGCCGACAGGGCGGCCTCTTCAGGGGTGGGATGCAGGATCAGGAAAAGAAAGGCCCAGACCTTCAAGGGCTGAAGCGGAAGAGGAGTCCGGAAGAGGAGGGCGGAAAAGGCCCAGGCCCCTCCCATGACAAGAAGGTCCCCCCCCATGAGAGCCGCGCTCCCTCCCCGCTCCGACGCCACCATAAGGCCGACGACGGGGATCAGGAACCAGAGGTCGAAGAGACTCCCCCACAGTTCTTTCGCCCGGAAGGACCCGGGACCGGATTTCGGGATGTCGACACGCCAGCCGTTCATGACAGGGATCGCCCTTAAATGGGCGGACCGCTCCTTCGCTTTTGAGGGATTGGAATCAGCTCTGAGGGGAATTCGGGATTTGGAAAAACGGAACCGGGGGTTCCAAAGAGAAGAGTACCGGCTTGCGTCAGCCGGGAGAGTCAAGCAATCTGAATCAATTTAAGCAATTTACATGCCGGACCAGAAGGACGATCGGAGGGGCCTGCGATGACAGACTCGAAAGGGAAAAAGGCCCGGAGAGAATAGAACAATCCTGTCGGATTAAGAACAGAAACCGAGGGGGGTCTCGCAGGGATGCCCGCAAAATAAGGGGATAGGAAAGAGGGGCCCAGACGGCCATCTCGTAACAGCAATCAGGGGGCCTGCGCTTCCCCGGACCTCCCCCCGCACGTGCCCGATAGTCAACGCCCCCCTTTTCCCGAGACACCTCTCGCGGATCGGGGAATCACGCGATCTTGACCCGGAAGGGCTTGATGTCGGACCGTCCATATGTCCGGGAAGGGATCTTGAAATGGAAATGCCTTCGAGGACAAAGGGGTAGGGATCAGAAATTTTTTGGAATTCCGGCCTGTTTCGCGATGCCGTTCGCGGTGTGGCGGGATTTGATCTTGGAATCGACCGGGATATGATTTTTTGTCAGGGGGCTGAACCCGATTTCATGATCACCCTTGCCTTGACGCACAAGGAGACATCCAGGCTCGCGAAGGATGCGCCTGACGTCCGGAGATTGGTCGGACATCGGGCAGGGAAAAGAATCGTTCGGTCGGAATGAAGGAGAATTCGAACGGGAGCGGGGGGAGATCCCGACAGTTCAAGAAGCTCAGGAACCAGGATACCCAACTTTTCAAGAGGAATTCCGGTCGTTTCCGCTTCCGTGATCAGGCCCGGAACATCGTCGCTCGACCCAACCCAAACACAAGCCTCATCGTCCCATACAGCCAGAATTTCAATTTTTTTCATCGGGCATGGTCTCTTTCTTCATGCGGGGGGCCTCCGTACAAAGACACTATAGCTAGGTCCCTGCCCCTTGACATATCCCCTCTCCCGGGCGGGGGAATGGAACGAGGCCTTGATGTCCGACAAGGAAAAGAGTCAGGACCCTCCCAGATCGTCACGATCCCCGCGTTGATCCGCTCCCGGATCCCATGCGTCTTCCGGGACAAAAGGATCCGGATCCGGGTGGAGACGGAGCCCCTCCCGGAGTCGTCCTCGTCGGGCGCCACGGTCACGCACTGGCCGACAGCGAGGTCGCGGCGGGCGCGCCGGGATCGGTCACCCATGACCACCAGGGCGCTCCGGAGCCGTCCCTTCGCAGCTGTGAAGACCCGTTCCACACGGGAGACGACGAGGAGACCTCCGGCGGCTTTTCGGCAGAGCGGACGCCCCCTGGCTCCGACCGGAACCCTCCGGAGGGTCAGAGCCACCCGCCCCGAGGACCGGTCGTGCTTGACCTCGACCACGACGCCCCCGAAGATTTTCTTCACGAGGTGCCGTTCTTCTCCCCCTTCTTCCTCGAGGGCCACGACCGCGGCGGCGGGGGTCTCCTGGCAGGCCGAAAGAAGGCCCCCCAGGAGGACGGTCAGGAGCAATGTCAGCCGTTTTTCCATGTCAGGACATTCTTGACGATCGTTTCTATGCGCGCGTTCTCCTTTCCGGGAAAGTCCTCCGGACGATATCAATCAAAAGGTGTAGATGAG
>DAIBTC010000043.1 GCA_027415345.1 Nitrospirota bacterium | reverse complement strand
GATGGCTTCTGCGAAGGAGACTCGACCGACCAGGTCATCGAGGGGATATCCCCTGACAACGGGTTTGCCCTCCACCTGGCCGCCGACCCGGGTTCGCCATTTTACATCTTTTTCCTCACTGTCCTTGCTCATGCGGGTTCCTTTCTGGGTTGAAGAGAGACTGATGGTCCGGTCAAAAAAAGGGCCGGAATTTCTCCGGCCCCCGGTAAATTCTAAAGACAGTAGGACCTACTTGCTCCGGCCCTTCACATAGGCCAGTGTTCCCCCTGCACGGACAATGTCAAGGTCGCGGGCGGTAAGAGAATGCTTGACCGGAATGTCGATCTTCTTTGTGAGGTTTTTGAGCACAAGGTTTCCTTTTTCGAGTCCCGAGGTGCTGAACTCGAGTTGGTCATCCCTGTCGATCTTGTCGTAATCGGCTTCGTTCACAAAGGTCAGGGGAAGAATGCCGAAGTTGATGAGGTTGGCCAGATGGATTCTGGCGAAGCCCTTCACAATAACCGCCTTGACTCCAAGGTACATCGGGGCCAGCGCGGCATGCTCACGGCTTGAACCCTGTCCATAGTTCGCTCCGCCAACGATGAATCCGCCACCAGCCTCCTTGGCCCGCTTCGGGAAGGTCGGATCCACCGATTCGAAGACGTACTGGGAAATGGCCGGAACATTAGACCTAAGTGGCAGCACCTTGGCCCCGGCCGGCATGATGTGATCTGTCGTGATATTATCTCCCACCTTGAGGAGGACCGTCCCCGAAACCTTCTCGGAGATGCGATCCCGGGTCGGAAGGGGCTTGATGTTCGGCCCACGAAGGACCTCGATGCCTTGACCGTCCTTGGGGGGGAAGATCATCATTCGGTCATCGAGAACATATTTTTCCGGAATCTCGATATTTTCCGCCTTGATTCCGAGATCCCGTGGATCGGTGATCACGCCCGTGATGGCACAGGCCGCCGCCACTTCAGGGCTGGCAAGATAGACCTTGGCATCCTTGGTCCCGGAACGCCCTTCAAAATTCCGGTTGAAGGTCCGGACGGAGACACCTCCGGAAGGGGGGGCAAATCCCATCCCGATGCACGGTCCGCAAGCCGATTCGAGCAGACGGGCTCCTGCGGTGATGAGGTCTCCAAGGACGCCATTCTGGGAGATCATCTCGAGGGTCTGGCGGGATCCGGGAGAGAACCCCAGGCTGACAGAAGGATGGACCGTCTTTCCCTTCATGATGGCCGCAATTCCGAGAAGGTCCTTGTAAGAGGAATTGGTGCAGGAACCGATCGCCACCTGGCTCACGGGAATTCCCTGAATGTCACGGACCTTGACCACATTGTCGGGAGAATGGGGCTGGGCAATCAGAGGCTCAAGGGTGTTGAGATCAATTTCGACGGTTTCATCGTACGTGGCCCCGGCGTCGGCTTCGAAGGGGGCGTAATCATTTTCACGGCCCTGGGCCTTCAAGTATTTGCGGGTCTGTTCATCGGAGGGAAAGATTGATGTGGTGGCCCCAAGTTCCGCGCCCATGTTCGTGATCGTGGAGCGTTCCGGAACCGACAGTCCCTTCACACCCTCACCGCCGTATTCGAATATCCGGCCGACGCCCCCCTTGACAGTGAGACGCCGCAGAAGCTCAAGGATGACATCCTTGGCTGACACAAAGGGCTGAAGCTTGCCCGTGAGCTTGACCAGGACAATTTTGGGCATGGTGGTATAAAAGGGCTCCCCTCCCATAGCCAAGGCCACGTCAAGTCCGCCCGCCCCGATCGCAAGCATGCCGAGTCCTCCGTTCGTCGGGGTGTGGCTGTCTGATCCCAGGAGGGTTTTCCCAGGCTTGCCAAAACGCTCGAGATGAACCTGATGGCAGATCCCGTTTCCCGGGCGGGAGAACACGATTCCATATTTGGCGGCAACAGTCTGAAGATACCGGTGGTCGTCCGCATTTTCAAAGCCAGTCTGAAGCATATTATGGTCGACGTAGGAGACGGACAATTCGGTCTTGACCCGATCGAGACCCAAGGCTTCAAACTGGAGGTAAGCCATTGTTCCGGTCGCATCCTGCGTCAACGTCTGATCAATCTTGATCGCGATTTCCTTTCCGGGGACCATTTCTCCGGAAACGAGATGATTCTTGATGATTTTCTGAGTCAGGTTAAGCGCCATTGCTTAATCTCCTTGAGGGGATGGGTCAATACTGTCCGGGATTCTGGAATCGCCTCTCATCCGATGAGGGCACCCGGGCTTCCAAAATGCTCCATTGAAAAAAAAGGACGCCAAACTGCGTCTAAGTATTTTATCCGGATTTTTTGTCAAAAAAAAGCCCCCATCCCCAGTCGGAAATTTACGGCTGAGAATGGGGGAAAAGCCAAGAGATTTTTAAGTATAGAAGGAAAAAGTCCTATTATGGCCAGAGATGGGTGGCTGAACCCGGCAACCATGCCTTCATGTGGTTCGCGCTCTCGGCACCCTGCCCGAGAAAAATGATGAAAAAGAGAAGGCCCGCCAGGATGAGAACCCCTCCGACAATCGCAGGTCCTGTTGCCAACTGTGTTCTTTCTTCTGCCATTTTCCCTCACCCCCCTTCGGTTGATTCGCCCCTAGAACGTGGAGTAAAGGGGCTTCACGTGCTCGGTGGTGCTGTCCTCAAAATCCCGAGGAACTCCGAGCGATTCGATTGCCTTGACGAGATCGTGGTAGTAAAAGGCCACCTTCACCGGATACTTCTTTCCGGCCGCCTCAAGACGGGCGATCTTGTCCGTTGCCTTTCCCATACCACGCTCAACGATCGCGCCTGCATGGCCGAAGGCAACGCCTTCCGGCATTCTCTCCTGGAATCTGCCCGAGATGAATGCCGCCACCGGCTTGTCGAAGCCGCCTGACATAATCAGATCGGCCACCTGTTCTTCGTAGGACCCTCCCGGCTCACCAAGCATGGCCACCCCCTTGACCCGGGAATCGCCCTTGATCTCCTGAAGAACATCCGCATAGGTGGTATTCGAAATAATGTCACCGCCGATGGCAAGGGCCATGTAGGTTCCCCATCCACGCCGTTTGAACATTTCGGCTGTGGTGACCGTCAATCCTCCGCTCTTGGAAATGACGACGATCCCGCCATCCCGGAATGCCACCGTAGGGTCCTTCCCGCCAATCGCACCGATCCTTCCCACGGAAGGAACGAAGCACCCGAGACTGGTCCCGCCGACAATGATAGCTCCCCGCCGGACCTTCTCCTGGTAAATGACTTCAGAATCACGAATGGGGACATGTTCGGTGATAATATACAGAACCTTGATTCCATTGTCCAGACATTCCATAACTGCATCCAGAACCGAGACCGGAGGCACATAAATAAGGGCCGTATTAAGAAGTTTTCCGACCTTCGGATCCTTCACGGCTTCTTTCAGGGTATCAAAAACAGGAACCGGCAATTCGCTCGACCCACCCTTGCCCGGAGTGATCCCGGCCTTGATGATTCCGGGATAAAGGGTCTCCGACTCCTTGATCACCTGGGAGGCCTCGCGTCCGGTGGCTCCAATCACGACGATACCCGTCTTGTCATTCAGATAAACGGTTCCCTTCAAGACATTCTCCCTCAGTATGGTTTGAAAGCCTAGACAACCTCTTCCGGCTTGTACGCAATATGCTTGATCAGCAATTCCTTCAGACGAATCGGCGCTTCCGTGATGGGGAGCTGCGAATCGTAGATTTCTCCACGGATTCCGTTCCTGACAAAACACTCATGAAGCATCTTGAGACCCTTGACATATTCCGGACCGGAGCGGCGTACGACCCAGACCAGGTTCTTGTCAAGCTTCCCCTCGGCGTTCATGTCATCCAGAGCCTTGGCCAAGCCTTCGCCCAAAGTCACATCGATCCGCGTGTTGCTGGCCGTACCACCACACACCAGCACTCCCTTCAGGCCAGGCTTCGAGAGAATGATCCTCGAGATCCGGTACATCTTTTCTGCCGGAGGATTTCCGCCAATATCGGTCAGGTTCGCAATCCTCAGGCCTGCTTCGATGGCAGTCTCGGCCGTAACCGTCGATCCACCGCCGCCGAAGGTCATCATTGCGATATCCCCATCGAGTTCCACGTAGGAACCCGCCTTCCCCCGATGATCCCCCTGGTCGATCAGGATCGCATCCTGTTCGCGCTGGGTGAGGGGACGGCCCTGGGCACTTCTGGCACCATAGACGACGGCAGGATTGACAGAAGCATCATCGTCGAGAATGACAACCGCATCGGCAGCCACAATCTTTCGCTTGTCTCCGGACCGGGCCACCACGAGGGGATTGATCTCGAGAAGGCGGCTCTCCGATCCCCAGAAGGCATTATAGACATTGACGATCACCTCGGAGAGGGGGCGGAGGAGCTCCTTGTCGGAAAACCCGATTCCCGCCAGGAACTGACGGATCTGGTAGGGATAGACGGAACGGACATCGGAGACAACATAGGTATGGATCAGCTTCGGATCGATTTCCTCGACATCCATCCCGCCATGCTCGCTGAAGATGATCGCAGGCGCCCGATCTTTGGTCGAATAGGTGACACTCAGATAGAATTCCTTCTCGATATCAAGCTTTTCCTCGACAAGGGCCCCGATCGATCGTTCGCCATAGACCTCCCGGGTTGCAAGATCGGAAAAGACCTTTTCCACCTGGGACTTGTCGGAGACGACCTTGACAGCACCGGCTTTTCCGCGCTTTCCGACCAGAACCATCGACTTGATGACGACACCGGGTTCCTTATCAACAAACTGTCGAACGGCATCGTTCATTTCTGCGGAAAAGACATAACGAGGAACAGGAATCTTATATTTCTTGAAAATGGATCCCAGCGCCTCGTGCTCATAAAGCTTCATTGGCTCTTGACTCCTTGAGTTTGGGTATCGGAAGGAAATTCTCTCTGCCGCATAAGGGAAAATTCGGCAGTATGATACTTAACAAAGGGGGTCCGAGTCAAATCGTGCCAAAATTCGCGACGATCCGGCGCAAGACAGGACTCCGACGGACTTCCCCCGAACATTCTGGCGGATTGAAGGGGGCCATTGACGGATTCCGGCACCTTTGCTAAGGTTGATGGTGAACAAAAGATCACCATTACAGGAGGCACCAGAAACGCATGGACAGCTCAAGAGAGCCACTGACCCGGAGACAGTCGGAGATTCTCCGCTTCATCCATCAGCACACCGAACACCTCGGCTATCCTCCCACCCTTCGGGAAATTGCAAAAGAAATGGGAATCCGCGGGATCAGCGCCGTTCACAAGCACATTGACGCTCTTGTCCGAAAAGGGCATCTTCTGCGACGAAAGGGCGCCCGGGCCCTTGACACGGAATCGGTCCTCCCCACTATGATTCCTGTTCCCGTTCTCGGTCGTGTCGTGGCAGGCATCCCGATCCTTTCGGAGGAGAACCGCCTGGATACGGTCTCGATCGACCCTTCCTGGACCCCTTCCGGTCCGATCTTCCTTCTTCGGGTCAAAGGCGACAGCATGAAGCAGGCTGCCATTCTGGATGGAGACTACGTTCTCGTTCGCGCAAAGGACACGGCCGAAAACGAGGAGATCGTGGTCGCCGAAATCGACGGGGAAACAACTGTCAAGAGACTCCGCAGAAAGAACGGACATATCGTTCTTGTTCCGGAAAATCCCGACTATGACGAAATCCCGATATCCGAAAACAGGGCCTTCCGCATCGTCGGAACAGTTGCCGGAGTCTTTCGCCCCTCCCTCGGAGGGGCCCATTGACACCGCCGCCTGCACTCTGTTTCGGAGACGCCTCTTTCCTGCCATCCTTTCCGAAGAAGGGGACAGCAGGACGACCACTGCTCCTGCAGGGGAAGGACCCCCTGCTCGGACTCTTCACCCACCGGATTCTGGCACACCACCTTCTCGATCCTCTCCAGCCGATATCTTCATGTATCATCGTCTGCGGGAACAATGTCTTTCATCTCGACATTCTTGTGCGGGAATCACAAGATGCCGGAAAGGACCCCCGGAATCTTCTCTCCCGTGTCCATATTTCAAGAACGGTCACCATTCACCAGTTTCACACGCTTGTGCTCTCCCGTCTTGAGAAAAGGATCGAAGAAACAGGGGCTTCCCTGATCCTTCTGTCCGGCCTCCTTCCCCTTTTTGCGGACAGCGCGGTTTTCGAACGGGAATCCCTCGGACTCCTGCCTGCCGTCATGGCAACACTTCACAGGATCTCCTTCGGCATGACGATTCCCTGTCTCATCCCGGTCGACCGCGACGAAGCAGACAGGGACCGACGTTCCCGACGTCTCTTTTCGCTCCTCGAATCATCATCCGACTCCAGAAGCCTTGTCGTTCCTCCTCCGGTGGTCCGGCCCGGAGGGCGCCGAAGACCCGGACGTCTTTTCGGAACACAGGAGTCCTGATGGGACGAACTCTCCCGACATTCACGATGATCGTGGACCAGACACGGGACGAGCTGTCGAAGTTCCGCAAAGCACTCCGAAAAGAGGATCAGGCCATCCTGGACAGCCTGTTCGACGATGCGCGCTTTCATTCCCAAGCCGGCGCCTCTCTGTCTCCCGTCGAGCCCTTTCCGGTGATCCTGCTCTGCATGCTTCTTGAAGAACGGCGCGAGCGTCTCTCCCTCGAACGCCGCCTCCGGGATATCGAAGATCGTGGCGCGTTCCTCCAGCCCTGAGACAACAGGATGGCTTCTGGATGCCTACCCCGTTCCCCAGGGCATGCTCCTCTGGGTCCTGACAGAAAAGGGTGACCGCCTTTTTTTTCCTGTCCCCTTCCGCCCACGCTTCTATGTGGGGGGTACAGGACACGCCCTTGGAAGGATACGGCGACGTCTCGAAGGTCTTCGTTTTCCCCTCGCGCTTGCCGAAACGGAGCGCATCGAACTTTTCAGCGGAGTCCCTCATCCCGTTCTCGAGGTCACGACATTCTCCCCGACCGACTTTTTCGACGTTGTCAGACAGGCTTCCGGTCTTCCGGACGTGGCCCTCTACAATTGCGATATTCCTCTTCCCCAGCTTTACTTTTACGAAACGGGCCTCTTTCCCCTGGCCTTCTGCCGGATCGACAGGCTTCCGGACAGGATCGCGCTTCTTGATTCTCCCTGGGAGACGGATCCTCCCGTGCCCCCGATCCGCTCTGTCTCGATCACGCTCGAACAGGAATCCGGTCCGGCAAGACATGGATCCTCCGGAGGACTGGTTGTCGAGGTTGACGGTGAGCGGCGGGTGATCGACGGAGAAAATCCCCAAGAACTCCTGGCCACCCTCAATACCCTCCTGAAAAGGGAGGACCCGGACCTGATCCTGACCACCCGGGGAGACGACCTGATCCTTCCGCGCCTTCTGGCCCTCTCGGCGAAGCTGCGGATCCCGCTGGCACTCAACCGGACCGGAAAGCAGGCGGTCTCTTCGGGTCGGGACCGGTCTTTTTTCTCCTACGGAAAACCGGTCTTCCGTGCCGGCGGCGTTTCCCTCCTCGGTCGATGGCATCTGGACAAGAAAAACTCCTTCATTCTGGAAGAGGCCGGTCTCGCAGGCCTCTTCGAACAGGCCCGGGTCACCCGGATTCCTGTCCAGCATCTTGCCAGAACCTCCACGGGAACAGGCATCACGTCCATGCAGATGGCATACGCCATCTCCTCCGGAATTCTCGTTCCGCGGGACAAGGGAACACCGGAAGAGTTCCGGAGCGGACTTGATCTCCTCGAAGGCGACAAGGGCGGCATGGTCTTCCTTCCGAGGCCCGGGTTCCACGAATCGGTCGTGGAACTCGACTTTGCCTCGATGTATCCGTCCCTCATGACAACGCACAACATCTCCCCGGAAACGGTCGACTGTCGCTGCTGTCCGGGAAACCGGATCCCGGACAGCGGTCACCACCTCTGTACACGGAGACAGGGTCTGGTCCCCGCGGTTCTCGAGCCCCTGCTCGCGAAGAGACGTCGTTACAAGGAACTCAAAAGATCGACCGGGGACCCGCACCTCAGGCAGGAATACGAAGGACGCCAGGGGGCCCTCAAGTGGCTCCTCGTCGTCTCCTTCGGCTATCTGGGCTACAAGAATGCGCGATTCGGGAAAGTGGAGGCCCATGAATGCGTCACTGCCCTGAGCCGGGAAAAACTTCTTCAGGCGAAAGAGGTGGCGGAAAGCCACGGATATCGTTTCCTGCACGGGATCGTGGATTCCCTCTGGCTGTCTCGACCTGACCTTGAGGAGGCCGGATGTCGTCTCCTCGCCGACGAAATCTCCCGGACGACAGGCCTTTCGATCGGGATCGAGGGTCTCTACCACTGGATCCTCTTTTTCCCTTCAAAGGGGCGGCCCGGCCTGGCAGTTCCCAATCGCTATCTGGGCGTCTTCCGTTCCGGCGAAACCAAGATCCGCGGGATCGCGCTTCGCCGGAGCGACACCCCTCCCTTCATTGCCAAGGTGCAGAAAAAAATGGTCGACCATCTTGCACAGGCCAAAAATCTTCGCGAATACCGGGCCCTTCTCCCCGGAGCCAGACAATTGCTCGACGAAGGTCTGAAGGAGCTCAGGGACGGCCGCATTCCAGTTTCGGAGCTCGTGATCAGAAAAAGGATTTCAAAGGAGCCGGGAGACTACCGCAAGGCCTCCCTCCAGGCGATCGTGGCCCAGGAGCTGGCGGCCCGTGGCCGGGCTCCCCATCCGGGGGAGCGGATCTCCCTTGTCATCACAGGAGCCAGCGATCCCGACCCCGCCTCCCGCGCCCGGGCCTACGAGACCTTCTCGCCTGATTACAGCTACGACCGGGAGGCCTACGCACACTTGCTTCTACAGGCCTGTGAACCCTTGATCGACCTTCCCGGAGGCCCCCTTCCCGAGAAAAAGCCGGTGCCAGGAAAACCTCTCGATCTTCTTCTCCGGAAACATCAGAAGCCGCCGAACCCTGCGGAGTCGAAAGAATGCTAGTATAATGAAAGGCGTTCTTGCCCGAAAACCAATGGAGAACCGCCAGTGAAAGAATCCTTCATCGAAGAAACGAAGAAACAGACCCGGGCAGAGGCTCAGGGGGCCATGAGCCTCAATGTCGCCTATATCGGCATCATCAACGGCCTCTTCGAGGCCATCCGTCATCTGGGGACCCCCAGTGCAGAAGAGATTGCGAAGGAAACCGGCATGGATCCGGCCTATGTCACGCGCTGGAGCGAGGCAGCCTTTGCCTTTGGCTACCTTGATCTTGAAGGGGATCACTACCTCCTCACCCCAAAGGGCGACCTGATGCGGCCTTCCCATCCCGAAACCCTGATGCCGGTCGCCATCGGGTCGGTCCTTTCGACCCACATGGCCGACCGGGCCGCCGAACTCATGCCGACAGGTGAGAGGCCCGGTGAAAGGGTCCTGGGGGAACGGAAGAATATCCTGCCCTGGTTCGGCGCCATGCTCGAGGCCAATTTTTCGGGACTTTTCGAAAGGGAGATCTGTCCAGGCCTTGCCATATACAGGGAGCTCGACAAAAAAGGCGGGAAGGTTGTCGATCTCGGATGCGGCAATGGCTGGTACCTGAGGGCCCTGGCCAAGAGATGTCCCGGCCTCCGGGGAACAGGCCTTGACGGATTCGAGGAAAACGTCCAAAGAGCCCGACGCCTGGCCGACCATCAGGGCCTTTCGGACCGTCTAAGCTTCCGGACGGGGGACATCAAGACCTTTGCCCACGAGGGTCCCGTCGACCTGATCGCCATGAACCGGGCCCTTCACCATGTCTGGGATGAAAAGGAGACGGTCTTTCGGACTCTGGAGAGCCATCTGGCCCCCGGAGGAGCTGCGGTGATCTGGGAGCCGGCCTGGCCAGACACCCCAGAATCCCTCCGGTCCCCCCGGAAACGCCCGCTGGCTGTCCAGAACCTGGGGGAGCATGTCCAGGGAAACCACCTGCTCCGGCCCGAGGAAATCGCCGAGGCCTTCCGAGCGGTGGGAATGGTTCCGGAAATTTCTCTCTTTTCCGAAGGAGCGGAAGCCGTCATCGTCGGACGGAAGGTCTAGGGAGTTGTCGTGAAAAGTCCGGAAAACCTTGCGAGAAGAAATCTTTGGAATGCCGGAACGCGGGTCAAATCGGCAGAACTCTTTTACTTCCGGGGAGAATGGGCGTCCGTGGTCCGGGAATGTCAGGAGGCGCTGGACTTCACCTTCAAGTCCCTCCTTCATGGCCTTGGTCTCGAGATCACCCGCTTCCAGAACCCCGGAGAGGTTTTTCTAAAGGAACGCCACCGGCTCCCCTCCGTCCTGACGGCAGACTGGGTCAGGGTCGAAAGGATCGTCGGCCCGTCCGGAGCTTCCGAAGCCGATCTCTCCGCATCCTTTGGAGGAAGCGACTTTATGACCTTCGGAGAGGAGTCCTTTTCCGCTCCCCAACCGGAAGCCCCCTCCATCGAAACCGCCCAGTCCGCGCTGTCCGATGCCCGCTACATGCTTGAGCTTGCCCGGACCGCCTGCCGGTATCTTCATGGAATCCAGGGAAAGTCCTCCTGACCGAATCAATCCTTTTTCGGTTTTTTTCCCTCGATGATGGCCGAGACGATCCAGTCCTCGACCTTGCTTCCCGGAGCCCAGGACGAGATCAGACGCCGGCTCTCCTCTTTCGGAGTAATCCTGACCTCCACAAATCCCTCTCCCCGGAGGGTCTCCTCCAGATATTCGACCGATTCGGCCCCTGCCACGCAGCCGGTCAGGAGATCCGGGTCCTCCTGAAGCTCCTCAGGAAGCCTCCCCCGCCGGACAACATCGGATATGACTATCCGTCCCCCAGGTTTCAGCACCCGAAAGACCTCGGAGAGAACCTGTCTTTTGTCCGGCGAGAGGTTCAGCACACAATTTGATATGACGACATCGACCGATCCATCGGCGACCGGGAGATGCTCGATCTCCCCCAACCGGAACTCGACATTTTTGAAATTTCCTTTGAGGGCATTGTTCCTGGCCTTCGAAATCATCTCCAGAGTCATGTCCACACCGATGGCACGTCCGGTTGGCCCCACCTCCCGGGCGGCCAGAAAGACATCGAAGCCGGCGCCCGATCCCAGGTCCAGAACGGTCATCCCGCTTTCCAGAGCCGCCCGGCCAAGCGGCGCCCCGCACCCCAGGCCCAGATCCGCCCCCTCGGGGACGGCGTCGATCTCCTGACTTGTATATCCCATCAATAGAGAAAGGGACTCGGGAGCCTCTCCGCAGGAGTCCCCGGAACAGCATCCCGTTCCTTTCCTGGCAATGGTCCCGTACCTTTCCCGGACGAGGTCATGAATCCTGGTCGTCGTCTCTTCCATGCTTTCCTCCGCAAAACCTGACCATTTTTTCTTTAGGCTTTTCACCCTGAAAACGTTTCAATAATACAACTAATATTATAAAGTGTCAATCACTCGGGGTTCATTATCCAGTCATCCACGGGAGACAGCTTCCCCGGTCCCGGGAGCCTCGTCGGCCGGGTCAACGCTTCTTTCCTTCTCCTTCATCCCCCGGCCAAGAGACTCTTTCGCCTCCCGGACCAGAGATTCCAGGCTCAGCCCCTCCCTGTAGAGCGCCACTCCCCCGCTGACCGACATACGCCTATCCCCTTCAGCCTCCGGAGGAAGGGGGAAATTCAGGGTCTCCCGGATTTCCCCGAGGCGGGTCCGGGCCTTTTCCTCGGACAGGGAGGGAGCCACCAGAAGAAAGCGGTTCCCATTCCAACGCCCGCAGGATTCTCCGGGTCGAAGATTGTCGGCCAAGATCTTTCCGGCCTGGCGGAGAAGCCTGTCCCCGGTTTCCTCCCCGAATCGCTCATTGACCCGGGACAGGTGATCCATTTCGAGACAAATGACGGCCAGAGGAGTCCCCCGCCCGGCGGCCAATGTCATTTCCTGGCGGAGGACCAGGGAGAGAGCCTGGCGGGTCAGAAGGCCGGTGAGGGAATCATGATGGACGTTTCTCATGTTCTCTTTCAGGATCCTGAGTTCCCGGATCGAAAAGAGAGCGGGGAGTCTCGATCCTCCGGAAGATTCTTTTTCTTGGACCCCCTCCAGATATTGCGCCACATCCTTGATGGGATTACCGACCTGGAGAACCACATTTCTCCACCCCAGGGCCATGAACAAAAGTCCCAGCACGGTTGTCAGCCAGTAGAGAATGGTATCCCACCTCTCAAGCCTGGACTGCCATTTTTCGACACGGGAGAGGTACTGGATGACCGCCTCGCGGGTTCGGGCCAGAGCCCTCCCGAAATCCGGAAGGAGCCCGGAAACCTTTCGGAGGCAGCCTTCGGCCAGACCCCCTCCTCCCCCAAGACAGCGATTGAAGCCTTCGGAGATTCCCTGCCATTTAAAAGCAAGAGGGACCCCCTCCCGGGCTCCGGCCTCCGGGAGATTCTGAAGGAGAAGGGTCATCACACGAACTTGGGGAATAAGGGGAACGGAGCTCTTCTCCCCGGATCCTTCCACCTTTTCCTCCGAGACACGGAGGCGGTCTTCCAGGACCGATAGTCCCGCTTCGACTCCCAGAAGCTGGCTTTTGACTTCCGCCAACGTTTCGATCTTCGTGACGAGAGCGTTTTTCTGGCGACCGATAGCGGTATGGATGCCCAGACCGAGAATATGGAAGGTGATGGTTCCGGCAAAGGTGAGGGCGACAAAGACCCGGAAGGGAACCTCCAGGGGGATGAGCGTCTTCTGCGTCTTCTGCATCTTCAGACATCCTTCCTCGGGGGCCTCCCCCCCTTGTGATTGGACAAAGGGCAAATTGTCCCCAGACTACAGCAAATCCTTTGCGATTGGCCAATCGACCCTAAAATCCCTTCCTGGACACGGGGGATATTTGACCTTAACCCCCTGATAGATTAATTTATTGATTAATCAATTTCGTCGATTTCGTGGTCGATCTCACAGGACCAAGGCTCTCATATAAGGATCAGCGTATGAACGTAAGGGTCATCGGGGGGACGGCGGCCGTTGTCATTGTCCTTGTGGCCGCCTCCCTTGCCTTCTACCGGTATTCGGAAACCCATATCAGCACGGATGATGCCCAGATCTCCGGTCATCTTCATCCCGTCACCACCCGCAT
>DAIBTC010000042.1 GCA_027415345.1 Nitrospirota bacterium | reverse complement strand
AAGGATCTTCCCGGATCGGTCTTCTGGGACCTGTTCGCAGGTTCGGGGGCCGTCGGCCTCGAGGCTTACTCCAGGGGCGCCTCCCAGGTTCTCTTCCTCGACAGGGATCGCGAGCTAATTGAAGGTCTCGAAAGATGGATCACCCGTGAAATCCCTCTCCATGGCTCCCACTTCTCCTTCGAGGTCTCCGATGTCATCACCTTTCTTGAGAGCCCCCCTCCCTTGCTTTCCCCGCCGTCAATCCTCTTTCTGGACCCTCCCTACCATTACGCCAACTGGTCCGCACTCTTGAACACACTTTGCAAAAATGGTATATTGGGGGCCGATTTTCTTTTAGTTCTCGAGTATCATCACAAGGATCCGCTTCCATGGGGATCGCTCCCTGACTGGGGTTACCAGATCTTGTCTCATCACATTTATGGGGAAAGCGGCGTGAGCCTCCTCGCTCCATCGGCCCGATGATACGCAGGGCGGTCTACCCAGGAACATTCGATCCGGTGACAAACGGCCATCTCGATATGCTTCACCGGGGCTTGGCCATATTTGACGAAATCATCGTCGGCGTGGCGGACAGCCCCAGAAAATCCCCCCTTTTTTCCCTTGAAGAACGAATCGAGCTCCTGAGATCTTCCATCCCCTATCCGGCCCCTCAGGTGACAGTGAAGGGGTTCGATCATCTCCTCGTCCATTTTGTCCGTGAAGAAAAGGCCGTCTGCATCCTGAGAGGGGTCCGGGCCGTCTCCGACTTCGACTACGAACTTCGCATGGCCCTAATCAACCAGAACCTTGACCGTGAAATCGAGACGGTTTTCCTGATGCCCTCGGAAAATTACATGTTCATCACCTCAACCGTGATTCGGGAGATTGCCGAGCTGGGGGGGGACCTCACACTTTTTGTTCCCGCTCCCGTCGAACAGGCCCTGAAAACCAAATATTCCCGGAGACATTAACGCATGAACAGACCGGTCCACGACCTGCTTGCCTCAAGGCTCTCTCTTCTCAAACCTTCCCCGACTCTTCTCCTTGCGGCTCGGGCCAGGGACTTGAAGCAGCAGGGGATCGATGTCCTCGATTTTTCCGGTGGAGAGCCTGACTTTGATACCCCCGATCCCATCAAGAAGGCGGCTGTGAAGGCCCTCGATGAAGGGTTCACGAAATACACAGCGGTCGGCGGGATTCCGGAACTCAAGGAAGCCATTCGGGAAAAATTCCTGCGAGACCAGGGATTGGACTTTCACCCCCGCTCCATCGTCGTCTCCAACGGGGCCAAGCATTCCCTCTTCGAAATCTTCCAGGTCCTGGTCAATCCTGGCGACCAGGTTCTTCTCCCGACACCTGCCTGGGTCTCCTACCCGGACCAGATCCTTTTGAACCAGGGGGATCCTGTCTTTGTTCCCTGCCGCGAAGAGGACGGCTTCCGGCTGGACCCCGACGCCCTGCGCGAGGTACTCACCCCCCGTACGAAACTTCTCGTGCTTAATTCGCCAAATAATCCCACGGGAGCCATCATCGACAGGAAACGGCTGGAGCGGATCGCCGAGCTCGTTCTCCAGAACGACCTCCTCATCATCTCCGATGAAATCTACGAAAAGATCAACTACACCGGCGACCCCGTTCCCTCCATCGCCACAATCGACAAAAGCATCCGGGACCGGACCTTGATCGTTAATGGCGTCTCCAAAACCTACGCCATGACAGGATGGAGGATCGGGTACACGGCAGGACCCCGTGAAATTATGGAAGCTATGGATGCCGTCCAGAGCCAGACCTCATCGAACCCGAATTCGATCGCGCAGAAAGCGGCGACCTTTGCCATCCGGTCGGGGGAGAAGTATTTTGATCCCATGCTTTCCGAATACCGGAATCGGCGGGACTGGGTTGTGGCGGCCTTCAACCGGATCTCTGGGATCCGTTGCATGGCCCCGGAAGGGGCATTCTATGTCTTTCCGAACATCTCGGGCCTTTTGGGCCGCTCCTACAAGGGAGTCCCTGTCCAGACCGCCTATGAACTTGCGGAATTTTTCCTGGATGTGGCCCGGGTTGCCATGGTTCCGGGAACGCCCTTCGGGAGCCCCGTCCATATGCGGATGTCCTACGCAGCCTCCCTCGCTTCGCTCCAGGAAGGGATCCGTCGAATCGGAGATGCGGTTTCACTTCTTGAATAGCCCCCTGATCCCGAGAGGGGGAGATTGTCCGGCCTTTGGCCCGTAAGCTATAATTATCTCAAGAGTGGGCCAATGCTTTACACAGAACGGGACAATCTTGAAGGAGTGACCTATGCCGCTTTATGAGTATTCCTGCCAGAAATGCCATACCGTCGTTGAGAGAATCCAGAAGTTTTCCGACCCGCCTCTTCAGGTCTGTGAGACATGCGGCGGTCCGCTAGTCAGGCTGATGGGAAAACCTGCCCTCCAGTTCAAGGGATCTGGATTCTACATTACCGACTATGTCAAAAAGACCGGAGATGGCGGATCCGGAAAAGGAGAAGGGAAGTCTGAACAATCCTCCTCCCCTCCCGCTGCCTCTTCCGGGGATTCCGCCTCACCCGCCCCTTCCCCTGCAGCTCCTGCTGCGGCGCCAGCGGCTCCTGCGCCGGCTTCGTCCCCGACATAGGTTCGCTCAGCCCCCGGAATCTGAAACGATCTGTCCGTCGTCCATGGCAAGATGGCGCTCCGCCATTCTTGCCAGGACTTCGTTGTGGGTCGCGACCAAGCAAGTCATGGACAGTTTCCCTGAAAGCATCCGAAGAAGTGAAAAGACCTCAAGGCTGGTATGGGAATCGAGATTGCCTGTCGGCTCGTCAGCCAGAAGGAGCGCCGGCTCCATGATCAGGGCCCGGGCTACCGCCACCCGTTGCTGTTCTCCCCCTGAAAGCTCCGAAGGTTTGTGGCCGAGCCTTTGTTCAAGGCCGACTTCCGTCAGGAGCTGTCTCGCACGTTCCCCCGCTTCCTTCTTGCCTCCGGCGATCCAGGTCGGCATCAGGACGTTTTCCAGGGCGGAAAATTCGGGAAGCAGATGGTGAAACTGGAAGATGAAGCCGATCCGGGCATTGCGGAAGGCTGCCAGCTCCCGGTCGGAGGAGTCGAGAACTGAAAGTCCGTCATAGAGGATAGTCCCCTCTGTCGGACGGTCAAGTGTTCCCAGAAGGTGGAGGAGGGTCGATTTTCCTGCTCCGGAAGGTCCTGTCAGAACAGTAAAACTCCCCGAGGAAAGGGTCGTGGTGAGATTTCTCAGGACCTCGATCGTCCTGTCCGCCCGACGGTAGGAACGGGAAAGATTTTTGACCTCGACGGTAATTCCCCCCATCATTCATACCTCAGGGCATCGACAGGCTCCAGGCGGGCGGCTTGCCGTGAGGGATAGATCGTGGCCAGAAAACTGATGCCTATGGCAGAAAGGGCCACCGAAAGGACATCCCTGGCCCGGATGATGACAGGGATATGGCTCACAAAATAGACATCGTTGGGAAGGGTGTAGTAATGCTCAAGCAGGGTGGTGATCAGGTATCCCAGGGGAATTCCCAGCATTGTCCCTGCCGTTCCGATCAAAAGCCCGTCGAGAATGAAGATGTGCATGATCTGGCGGTGGGTGGCGCCCATGGTCTTAAGGATCGCGATCTCTTTGGCCTTGTCGATGACGATCATCGAGAGGGTGCTGACAATATTGAAGGAGGCGACAAGGACGATCAGGACCAGAATGATGAACATGACCATCTTTTCGAGCATGAGGGCCGAGAAGAGATTTTTGTTCATTTCGAGCCATGAACGGGCCCAGAAGGGGAAGCCAAGCCGTTCCCCGATCCGGTGGGCCATCGTTGTGGCCATGAAGATGTCATGGACCCGGATTTCTATTCCCGTTGCGCTTCCCGGAGGGAGCCCCAGAAACCGCGCCGCCTGCCCGATTTCAAGAAGAGCCAGGGTGTTGTCGTATTCGTAGAGGCCGGACTTGAAGACACCAACGACACGAAAATGTCGTATCTTCGGGATCATTCCGAAGGCGGAAGGGGTTCCGGTCGGGCTGATCAGGTCCACGGAATCCCCCAGATCCACGTTGAGCCTGTCTGCCAGATCCGCCCCCAGGATGATCCCTGGCATCGCTCCCTTTTCCACCGACCCGGTCAGGGAGGAAAGGTGCCCTTCCACCATGTAGCGCGAGATCCGGGTTACCTGCCGCTCCCGGACCGGGTCCACGCCCCTCAATACAGTCCCCGCCACAATCTTGTTGGCCGAAACCATGGCCTGTCCCACGATGAATGGCGCTGTGGCGAAAATTCCCGGCTCAGTCGCTATTTCCTTTTCAATTTGGTCGGGGTCTGATATGGGCCCGGATCCGCCGTTGGTCAGGACAATATGAGAATTGACGCCTAGGATTTTCGACCGAAGCTTGTGCTGGAAGCCGGTCATGACGCCCAGGGTCGCCATCAGGGCCGCGACACCCACCGTCACTCCCGCCACAGAGATGACCGTATTGAGGGAAAGCCGGAACCCCTGATGGCGGGAGGAACGGAGATATCGGAGGGCGACGCGGAACTCGAAAGGACGGATCATGCTTCCGGCCGAAGGAGCGGAAAGAGCAGGACATCCCGGATCGAGGTCCGGTTGGTGAGCAGCATGACAAGGCGATCAATTCCGATTCCCTCTCCCGCGGTGGGGGGGAGGCCGACTTCCAGGGCCCTGACATAGTCATAGTCCGGCGGAGGAGCCTCAAGATCCCCCGAGAGTCGAGATTCCTGCTGGGAGAGAAAACGCCGGAGCTGTTCGTCGGGATCGTTCAACTCGTTGAAACCGTTGGCAAGCTCGATCCCTCCCACAAAGAGCTCGAACCGGTCGGTGACCTCGGGATCGGCTTGCGAAGACCTCGCCAGCGGGGAGATCGCCTTGGGATAGCCGGTCACAAAGGTTGGCTGGATGAGTGTCGGCTCGATGGCTTCCTCGAAGAGGGTGTTCAGAAGATCGGCGATGTAGGGTTTTCCCGGACGGGGTTCCGGAACGGGAAGACCATGGGTCCGGAGGGCCGATTGAAGGCGTTCGTCATTGAAGAAGTCTTCAGGAGAGAGGTCAAAGGCCTCTCCAATGGCATCAAGATAGGAGATCCGCCGGAAAGGGGGAGCAAGGGAGATCCGGTGCTCTCCGAAGGGGATCTCGACCGACCCGATGACCTCCCGGGCCAGGGAAGAGAGAAGGGTTTCGGTCAGAGACATGAGTTCCTCGTAGGAGGAATAGGCGGCATAGAACTCCATCATCGTGAACTCGGGGTTGTGGCGGGTGCTGACTCCCTCGTTCCGGAAGTTCCGGTTGATTTCATAGACCCGGGTCATCCCGCCCACTATCAGGCGTTTCAGATAGAGTTCGGGAGCGATGCGAAGGTAGAGTTCGATATCCAGGGCATTGTGATGTGTGGAGAAGGGGCGGGCCAGAGCGCCTCCCGGAGTGGGCTGCATCATGGGCGTTTCGACTTCTATAAATCCTCGTCCGTCCATAAAGTTCCTGATGAACCGGACGATCGTCGAACGGGTGACGAAGATCCGGTGTGTCTCGGGCGAGACGATCAGATCCACATACCGCTGGCGATAACGGGCCTCCTGGTCTGAGAGGCCGTGCCACTTGTCAGGAAGGGGTCGGACGGATTTTGCCAGGAGGGTCAGGGAGGTGACAGAAATGGTCGGTTCCCCGGTCTTTGTGAAGAAAAAGACACCCTCGACGCCAACAATATCCCCCAGATCCAGGGAATCGGCGAGGTTGGCATAGTCTTCCCCCAAAAGGTCGGCCCGGACATAAATCTGGAATCGCTCCCCTTCGTCCTGGAGGGTGGCGAAGAAGGCCTTCCCGAATTTCCGGAATAGGACGATGCGGCCGGCAATCCGTGCGGTGGGGGCCGGCTCGGGGAGGCTTTCTGGCGTCAGCCCATCCGTCCTTTTCCGAAGAGAGGCCACCGTCTCGCGACCGGGGAAGGGGCCCCCGTAAGGGTCGATCCCCCGAAGGAGAAGTTGGTCCCGTTTCTGACGGCGGACCCGTTCATGTTCGCTTTGTTCAAGAGGGCCGGAGGGATGTGAGGGGATTTTCTGGGTCAATGGTCCGATCTTTCTTTAGGTGTTATTGTTCCGTGGCCTGTCCGAGATGACGGGAGAGATCCTCCGGGGAAAAAACCCCTTTTTCGGTGATGATCGCCGTGATATAGCGGGCTGGAGTGACATCGAAGGCTGGATTGAATACAGAAATTCCTTCCGGAGCCATGCGCGTCTCACCCGCGTGGGTGACCTCCCGGGAGGAGCGTTCTTCGATCGGGATCATGCTTCCGGTGGGAGTCGCAGGGTCAATTGTGGAAAACGGGGCGGCCACATAAAAAGGAATCCGGTGTTCCCGGGCCAGGACGGCAAGGCCGTATGTCCCAATTTTGTTCGCTGTGTCACCGTTGGCGGCAATGCGGTCGGCACCCACGACAACGGCGTTCACCTTTCCCTGGGCCATGACCATGGCCGCCATCGAATCAGTAATCAGGGTCACGGGAATGTTGTCGGCGGCCAGTTCATAGGCGGTGAGCCGGGCTCCCTGAAGATAGGGGCGTGTCTCATCGGCAAAGACCCTGACGGACTTACCGGCCTCGACCGCTCCCCGGATCACTCCGAGCGCCGTTCCATATCCTCCGGTGGCCAGGGCTCCGGCATTGCAGTGAGTGAGAACGGTCACCGAATCCGGGAGAAGGGCCTGTCCGAAGGACCCGATTTTCCGGTTCCGTTGGATATCGTCATCCTTGATGGCCTGGGCTTCAAGAAAAAGAGTGGCCGTCCGTTCCCCCGGGGCCAGGGGGGCGACTTCCGTCCAGAGGGGCTTCATCCGGGACAGGGCCCAGAAAAGGTTGACTGCAGTGGGACGGGTCGCGGCAATGGTCCGCTCGATCTCCTCCATCTTTTTTCTGAATTCCTCGGGGTCGGCCACCTTTTCAAGTTCCTGGGCTCCCAGGGCCATCCCGAAGGCCGCCGAAATTCCGATGGCAGGAGCTCCTCGAACAACCATCTCTTTTATGGCTTCCGCCATCTCCCTATGGGTCTGACAGGCCACGACGACCTCCCGGGACGGAAGAAGCCGTTGATCTATGAGTTGGACTTCCGTAAATCCGTTATCATTTCTGACTGTCCAGATCGCTTCGACCATGTTATCCATTCCAGAATGAGGGAAAATGCCGGAGAGCGGCGGCTCCCGGGGTCTCAACTTATTTTTCCGGCCCTGACCCCCCTATTTGGGAACGACAGGTGCCGCAGAGGTGGTCGCCGGTGGGGTAATGCCGTTTTTCATGAGATAGGGCTCGGATTCCGCCGCCCAGGGAGAACTCGGAAACTCTTTGACCAGCTTTTTGTAGTTGACGATGGCCAGGGCCGGCTGATTCAATGTTTCATAAATCTTTCCGATATTGAAAAGGGCCGCGTCGGCCAGAATCTTCTCCGGGAAGTCGATGACCTTCTGGAACATCGCCAGGGCCTGGTCATACTGGTGTGCGGACATGAGCGTGACTCCCATGCTTTCGTAGTAGAAAGGCAGGAGCTTCATGTTGCCGGCATTCATGTCCAGCCCCTGGTGAAGCCAGGCCAGGGCCTTGGCGGAGCTCCCGGGGGTCTGGATGTTTTCGATCGAGGCAAGAAAAAGGGGGGCAATCCTCGCCGATTTCGTATCCTTGTATTTCTCCATGACCTCTTCGAAGAGTTTCTTGGCCTCTCCAAGTCCGGGCCCATTGGTTTGCTGGCCGCGGGAATAAAGCTGTTCTGCCTTGGTTTCGACTGCTGCCGCTGCGCCTTCCGTTTTGACCTTGTCAGAATGAATATGGTAGACCACCCCGGTCCCGATCAGGAGCACGAGCAGGATCGCACCGGCGAATCCCCAGATATTTTTGGACGGTCCCGAAACCGAAAAGGAGGAAAGGGAACGGGAAGGGGAAGCAGATGGAGGAGGTTCCGGAGTGCTGTCCTGAACGGGTTTTTTGCGAATTCGGTACGCCATGGGGATCCTTTCAGATGGGTTAGTCAGCGTTTTCCAGAACAAAGAAAAGATTTTCGGGAAGCGGGGGTTGTCCTTCCCGAATCTGATCCAGCAGTTTCACGGTCCGGCTGGTATTCATATCCGAAAACCAGCAGCCTTCCGGATAGAGGGCGACCATTGGACCGGACTCGCACTGTTTGAGACAGCCCATCTTGGTGACAAGAAGCGTCGAGAGATCCGGTGACTGGTCACGAATGTTCTGGGCAAGAATTTTCAGGTCTTCGCTGCCTTTTCCCATGCACTTGTTACCTGTGCAAAAGAGAAGGTGATGGTCGACCGGTATCTTTTTTTTCATAAGGCCTCATGTCAGTCTCTGAAAAAATGTTTTCAAGGGCCTAACCGACAAAGTGGTCGTAATGCCAGCAAGGGATTCGCTCGCCGAAAGAACGGTCTCCCTTTCCAAGGTGTGCCTCGAGAAGGGCAGGAAAGTGCTGGAGAAGGGATTGGACCATATAGGCAGAAGCTGTGATCAGCCCACAGTTTCCCCGGCCTTTGATCATTTCGGCGACCCTCCGGATCCTGTCGAGGGTCTGGAGAGAGCCCCCGCCTGCCTCGACCTCTTCGAGAAGCCCGTGCAGAGATTCCGTTCCCAGACGACAGGGAGGGCACTGTCCACACGACCCGTTTTCATAAAAACGGGCGAACTCCCGGGAGGTGGCTACGGGGCAGTCCCCCGACCCCAGCACGATGATCCCTGCAGATCCGAGGCCCGTTCCCTTGGCACGGAGAGCATCATACTCCAGAGGAGTATCGATTTCCTTTGCCGGCAGAATGCCAAATGAGGGACCTCCCGTAAAAAAACACTGGAAGCTTTCCCCCGGAAGGGGGCCTCCGGCATAGTCTTCAAGCAAGCGCCGGAGAGGAAACCCTAACGGGAGCTCCACGAGAACAGGTCGAACCACCGATCCAGAGACGGAGAAAATCATGGTTCCAGGACTCTTCTGGGTTCCTCTCTCCCGGAAGTGGGAAGGACCGTCGGCCAGAATCCTGGCAACATGGGCATAAGTTTCGACATTGTTGACGACCGTGGGTTTCCGGAAAAGTCCCATTTCGGTAGGATAAAAAGGGGGTTTGGGGCGGGGCCGGGGGGGCCTTCCCTCCAGGGCCTCGAGAAGAGCCGTTTCCTCGCCGGCTATGTAGGCCGCCGGTCCGACAAAAATCACGATATCAAGAGAAAAGGCTGTCCCCAGGATGTTATCTCCGAGAAGTCCGGCGGAGATGGCCTCCAGCCTGGCGTTCTGAAGAAGGCTGATACCTTCCGGAAAACTTTCCTTTACGAAGAGATAGGCTTGGGAGGCCCCGACGGCATACGAGGCGATGATCATCCCCTCAAGGACCTGGTGGGGGGAGCGGGAAATCAGAAAGTGATCCTTGTGGCTTCCGGGCTCCCCTTCGCTTCCATTGGCGACCACATAGCGGACAGGAACGCGGTGGTTGGCAACCTTTTCCCATTTAAGGGCAGTCGGGAAACCTGAACCACCCCGTCCCCTGAGACCGGAGCTCTTGACCTCCTCGATCACATCGGAGGAAGAAAGTCCGGAGAGGACGCGTCTCAGACCACGGTAGCCACCCGCCTTTTCGTAGGATGAAAGGGAGGGATCCCGGATCAGTTCTGATCCGGTCAAAACCGGATCGGGTCCCTCCATGAAAAACATATCCATCGTCAAAACCTTACCTATTGGGGTCGGAGTCGGACCCGATATTTCGGGAGGCCAAAGTACAAAATCCCCTTTAAAATCCGATGGATGAAACCCATCAAAACCAAATGATTTTACTGCAGATACATATTTTTTTCAACCGGTTCCTCCATGGATCATTGCTGTGAAACGGTACCGGAAAGTGTCGCCAGCATTGAACGGGCGATATGGGTTGCCTCGTGGACCGTATTTCCGAGAACGGTAAAATGGCCCATTTTACGCCCTGGTCGGGGATTTGTCTTCCCGTAAAGATAAAGTTTGGCCGAAGGGTGGGACAGGATGATATGAAGGGGAGGAGGAGAATTTTCTCGCCAGAGATCACCCAGAAGATTTCCCATTGCACAGGGAGAGAGGAGAAGGGTTGACGCCAGGGGAAGACCGGTCAGGGCCCGGACATGCTGATCAAACTGGCTCGCGATGCAGCCGTCAATGGTATAGTGGCCGCTGTTGTGGGGCCGGGGAGCCAGTTCATTGACATAAAGGCGGCCATCTTCAGCCAGAAAAAATTCAACCGAAAGGACCCCTGTATACTCAAGCTTTTTGGCAATGTTTTTCGCGACGGCCCTGATCTTTTCGACAAGGTCCGTCGAAATCCCTGCGGGGACAGCCGAGATATGGAGGATCCCCGATTCATGGATGTTTTCAGCCACCGGATAGATAGCAATCTGACCATCATGTCCACGGGCCAGGACGACAGAGAATTCAGCCTTGAGGTCAAGTTTTTTTTCCAGGACGAAGGGAGTGTCCCTGTCTCCGACTAAACGGGATAGCTCCTCCATAGAGGAAACCTCCCATTGCCCCTTTCCGTCGTACCCTTCCCGGCTCGCCTTGAGAATCCCGGGAAGCAAGGGACGCAATGAATCGGAGGGGGGGATCTTCCCGTCTCGGATCACAAGAAACGGAGCTGTCTCGAATCCCTGCTCCCTGAGAAATGTTTTTTCCAGAATCCGATCCTGACATGTCTCGACTGATCGGGAGGAAGGACGGACTGTCAGAGATTTCTCGAGAAAGGCGAGGGAGGTGGCGGGAACATTTTCAAATTCGGTCGTCACCGCATGACAGGTTGAGGACAGTTCCGAGAGGATCTTCGGATCCTTATAGGACCCGACAAATTTCTGGTCGGCAACCCCGAAGGCGGGGGCATGGGGATCCGGATCGACGACTGTCGTCAAGTAACCCATGCGCCGGGCCGCAAGTGCAAACATGAGCCCGAGCTGTCCTCCCCCGAGGACACCTAGCATGCTTCCCGGCAGCAACACAGCGGAAGGACCCTCAGGCCGGCGGAAGGGTCATTCCGTGGACTTTTTCCACAAGACCTTCCCGATATTTCTGGATTCTCCCAAGCAGCCTGGCATCGGAAACAGCCAGAAGTGAAACGGAAAAAAGACCGGCGTTTGCCGCCCCGGCCTTGCCGATCGCAAAGGTGGCCACAGGGATTCCCTTTGGCATCTGGACGATCGAGTAAAGGGAATCGATCCCGCCCAGGTGAAGGGAGGGAACCGGGACTCCAAGGACGGGCAGGGGGGTCAGGGAGGCCACCATACCGGGAAGATGGGCCGCCCCGCCCGCTCCGGCGATGATGACTTTTATTCCTCGGCTCTCGGCGGTCTGGGCATATTCCACCATTTCGAGGGGAGTCCTGTGGGCCGAAACAACCCGACACTCATGGGGAACGGAAAACTCTTCAAGAATTTCAGAAGCATGCCTCATCGTATCCCAGTCACTCTGGCTTCCCATGATAATTCCGACGACGGGAGGGGTCATGAGGCCTCCCGAATCAGGGATTCCCCGGCAAGAATGAAAAGATCCGGATTCCGGAGGCCACCAATGAAAACCCTGTCCCCTTCTGTGTTCGTCATGATCAGGGTCGGACGGACCGTCACTCCTTCTGACTTTGCCTTTTCCTGATCCGCTGAAAGTTCCGCCTTTGCGGCTCCGAATCGGATTAACTCTTCGATTTTCCCTCTATCGATGCCAAGCATGGCTGCCGTTTCGAGGAGAACTTTCGGATTTCCGATATTACGGCCTTCGAGAAAGGCAAGCTCCCTTAGACGCGCGAGGAAGGCTCCCCCTTTTACGGGGTCCGCAAGAAGCGCCGCTTCCGCAAAGAGGCAGCATTCCTCGCTCGATTGCGGGGCCTGACCGGTCTCCCAGACCAGGGGACTCATGGTGACTCCGGTCGCCCGGGACACCTTCCCGATTCGGGGGGCAAATTCCTGTTGTCTGGTCATTCCATGGTGTTTAAGAAACTCATCGATGTTCCGGTAAAGGGGAAAGAGACGATGTCGGAAGGAGAGACGTTCCCCGAAATGCCGGCGAAATATTCCGATGGGGGCTTCGGCCGCATAGCTCCAGGAACAGAACGGATCAGTATACCAATCAGCAAAGAGGAGAGGTTCCATCTTATTTTTTTCCTCCCTGAGTCTGTATGGACGGTTGTTCGACCTGCCCTTCAAGATGCCTGACCTTTTTCAGAAGCTCTTCTGCCTTGAGAATATAATTTTTCGTGTCTTCATTGGAAGGGTCTATGGACTGGGCCATTTTCCACAAACGGATGGCCTTGGGAAGATGCTGGTGCCGGTAAGCCACCAATCCGCGAGATACCAGTGTATCCCGAATGACCAGAATCCGCTTTTTCAGAGATATCGCACTCTTGTTTGCCGGATCGGCGTTAAGGGCCTGGTTGGCAAGATTAAGGGAGGCATGATATCGATGCTGCCAGAACCGCCTGAATCCCCAATGGCTGTAGGCTACCGATATCGTCGGAAGAAAAGAGGTCCGCTTGAAAGGCTGCAAAAGCTTCATCGTCCGGACCGCAAGCTGCTCCTGACCGGTATGGATCTCATGATGAAGAACCCAGGACAGGGTCCCGGGAGGAATTTCGAGAAGTAGTCTTGTGGACACATCAGGACTCTTCTCCTTAAGGGCAAGCAGGAGGCTTAGCGCTTCGGCTCTATGACCATCCGAAAAATCTGACCGGATTGTGTCGCTTTGGCGATCGAGACTCCATTGCCGGATCAGGTTTAAGAGGGCTTCCCGCTCCTGCTTGTTCCGGATGCTTCTGGCGAGAAGCATGGCCTTCTTTTCATGGCCGAGAAGAAGGGCTCTGACGGCTTTGGAGGCCGGAGTGTCGACCAGGATTGTCCGGGGAGGCAAAGGAGGGGGAGGGGGAATTTCGGGAAGCGGGGCGGAGACGCATCCTGAAAAGAAAAGAAAAAAAAGGAAGGAAAAGCTGAAAACAGGCCCGATCTTTGGTCGGACAAATAAAACTTTCATTTTTGATTGGATGTATTTCAACAAGGAGTTTTTCTTTC
>DAIBTC010000041.1 GCA_027415345.1 Nitrospirota bacterium | reverse complement strand
GATCATTCCGGAGTCCCAGCAGACGGAACAGGACATCTCCACAGAATGAAGGCCGGACCCATAAAACCGGAGCCGGGAGGAGCTTTTCATGACTGAACCGGTCTCGGGACCGATCTCAAGCATGACCGGATATGCCGAATTTCTGACAGCCAACGGCTACCGGATCCAGCTCAGGTCCTACAACCACCGCTCCCTCGAGATCGTTCTCCGCATTCCTCCGGAATGGGAGGGACTTGAACCTGCCCTTCGGAAGACCCTCTCCCAGAGGCTATCCCGGGGACGGATCGACACCTTCATCCACCGGACAGAGGGGACGGGGAAGAACCTTAACTCCTTTCTAGAAAAGGGGGTCCGTGCCTACCGGAATCTCTCACTCCTGAAACAACACCTCGGGCTCCCGGGGGAAATCGGGATGGACCACATCCTTCAGCTGCTGTCCTTGGACAGCTTCGCCGAGACGCCTCCCCTGGACGAAGGGACAGCGATTGCCGACTTTTCCGGGGCCGTCGAGTCCCTCGTCCACTCCCGGGAACGGGAAGGGGAGGCTCTGGCCCACCTTCTCAAGGAGTTCATCTCTTCGATCCGCTCCCTTGCCGACCAGATCGAAGGACTGAAAAAAACCGCCCGGAAGGAGATCCGGCGAAAATTCCTGGACCGGATGAAGTCCTATCTCCGGGAAATCGAAGGGGATCCGGGAAAACGTTTCGAGGAGGAAGCCCTTCTCTATCTTGCCAAGAAAGACAACGAGGAGGAGTGGAAGCGGTTCCACATCCACCTGGCCCAGAGCGAGAGGGAGCTTGAAAAGGGGGGTCTTCTGGGACGTTCCCTGGACTTTCTGGCCCAGGAGATGAACCGGGAGCTGACGACCTTCATCTCGAAGGAACCCTCCCCCGAGCTCTTCCAGCCGGCAATGGAGATTCGCAACATCCTGTCAAGTTTCCGGGAACAGATCCAGAACCTTGAATGACACGGCCCGTCAAACCCAAGAACAACAAGGATCTCTTTTGAACAAGACGACAAGCGGCAATTCGGCTCTTCCCTCCAGCTCCTCCGGAGAGGCCTGGTTCTCGGTCCCCCCCGATCTGGGACGCCCCCTGCTCTACATTGTCTCCGCCCCGTCTGGTGCCGGAAAGACAAGCCTCTGCCGCCGGGTCTCCTCCATGGTCGAATGGATTACCTACTCGATCTCCTATACCACCCGCTCTCCCAGACCGGGCGAGGTCGACGGGGTGGATTATTTTTTTGTCACGCCGGAGCTCTTTTCCGACATGAAGAAACAGGGGGAGTTTCTGGAAACGGCGGAGGTCTACGGAAACCACTACGGGACGGCGAGAAACCAGATCGAGGGTTCATTTGCCCGGGGAAAGGACGTCCTAGTCGACATCGACATCCAGGGAGCCCGGACCATGCGCAATAGCAGTATCCCCAGCATTTCCGTCTACATCCTACCGCCCTCCTACGAGGTTTTGCGGGAACGACTCTCCGGCCGGGCCCAGGACTCCCCCGAAACCATCCGGCGACGACTTGAGCGCGCAAAAAATGAAATTAAAAGCTATAATGAATACGATTACCTTTTGATCAACCGGGAGTTCGACAGGACTGCCCACGATCTGCTGGCCATCATCAGGGCCGAGCACTACCGGAAGTCCGGCCTGACAGACTTCATGGAAAAGACCTTTCTTACGGGATTTGCGGGAAACGGAACCCCCTCCTGATCCCCGGATCCGAAACCTTGTACAGACGGAGAGTTGCATGAACGATCTTATTTCCCAGCCCATCGAATATTCCGACGACGTCATCGACAGCCATTACCGGCTCGTCATCGCGGCGGCCAAAAGGACCCGGCAGATCATGGAAGGCCACCCTACCGTCCAGGACTGGCCCTATCACAAGGAAACGACCATCGGTCTGGCAGAGGTTTTGGGAAAGAAAGTCCACCTCCTGACCGGCGCCCCCGCCGTCCTGGCGGAGCAGAAGCATCGCGAGGCCCTGAGGGCGGCCCGCAAGCAGGAAGAATATCTTCCGGCTCCCCGCGGATATGCCCGCGAATCGACCGAGGCAATCCGGGCCGACCTCGACGTCTACCAGGAAGATCCCTCCTTTTCCGCCGAGCCGGCAGAGACAGGAGACGACGAGAGCTTCGACGAAGACAAGGAGATCTGATTCCCTTGCCGGAGGATTCTCCCTGCCTCATCCTGGGCGTGACCGGGAGCATTGCCGCCTACAAGTCCCTCGACCTCATCCGTCGGCTTGACGGGGAGGGAATTTCCGTCCATGTCGTCGCCACCCGAAACGCCCTCCCCTTTTTCCCCCTCATGCCGGCGGAGGTTTTTTCTGGACATCCGGTCGAAACGGAGCTCTTTGGAACCGGTGCCCGCCCTCAGGAAGGACGGGGCCGCGTCCCGCACCTGGCCCTTCTCGAGAGGGCCGATGCCGTTCTCGTGGCCCCCGCCTCGGCGGATTTCATTGCCAGGATGGCCCTGGGACTCGCGGACGATCTTTTGTCGACCCTCCTTCTGTCGGCTGTGGTTCCCGTCCTGATCGCTCCCGCGATGGAGGAGGCCATGTACCGCCATCCCGCCTCCCAGAACCACAGAAAGACCCTGCTCGACCGGGGGATCCGGGAAATCCCTCCCGAAGCCGGCTCCCTGGCCTCCGGAAAAACCGGCCTGGGCCGGATGGCCTCCGTCGACCGCATTCTCGAGATCCTTCTCCCCATTCTTAGGAAATCCTCTCCCGTCCATGGTCCCCTTTCGGGTCTCCGGGTCCTTATCTCCACGGGACCCACCCTTGAACCCCTGGACTCCGTCCGCTACATCGGGAACCGCTCCTCTGGCCGGATGGGCCAGGCCCTGGCCCGGGCCGCCCTCGACCGGGGGGCCCAGGTGACGGTCGTCTCGGGACCGACCTCTCTTTCCCCCCTCCCCGGCACGGACCATCACCCTGTCACCACAGCCCGGGAGATGGAGGATCGCCTCCGCTCCCTCTTTCCCTCGCATCAGCTCCTGATCATGGCGGCGGCCGTTTCCGACTACCGTCCGAAGGATCCGGTGGCGGGCAAAAGGAAAAAGGACGGCCGGGAATGGAACCTCTCCCTCCTCGAAAATGCCGACATCCTGAAAGGGCTTTCGGCCATGAAGAAGCCGGGGCAGTTTCTGGTCGGCTTTGCCGCCGAATCTTTTCTCGTTCCGGCCAGCCTGCTCGAAAAATGCCGGAACAAGGGCGTGGATCTCCTGGTTGCAAACGATATCTCCCGCTCCGACATCGGATTTTCCTCTCCGAAAAACGAGGTGACCCTCGTCACCCCGGCGGGGGAGTTCAGGTCCCTCCCGCTGGCAGACAAGGACGTCATTGCCGGACAGATCCTTGATGCCATCACGGCTACGGGATGGCTGAATCTTTCCTGAGAAAATCGGAACAAAACCGAAAAATCCCTTTCTTCAAACGGACCCCCTCCCCGCTTTGCCAGGAAATCCATGGAAGCTCCCGAAGGGGCCACAGGGTCAAATCGTGGATTTTAATTTATGCCCTTCCTTGATATACTGTTCCCCATTCTGCGGGGCTGCGGATACGACCTTGGGGACGACTCTGCGTCAGGAAAGAGCCTCCGGACTTGGGATCCCTGGTCCGGAAAGACTCTCTGCATGGTGTTGCAGGTAAAAAGCGGGCCAATGAAGAGGGCCTTTCCCCAACCTCATCTCAGCTCCGTCAAGATCGGGAATCCCCTTCCGAAAGCCGGAGGGTGAAGCTTGACAGGTCCGGACACCGGATTTGGGGCCGCCTTCGATTTTCGGATTACGGGTCTCCTGGTCTGGACTCTCATCCTTCCACATGGCGGATTGTATGAATCAGGATGAACTGAAGGTTCTGGAAGAGCGCATCAAGGCCAATCCGAAAAGCCGATCCTTCCTTCAGCTGGCCGAAGCCTACATCGAGGCCGGTCGCCGGGCGGAAGCCCTCGAGCTCCTCAAGAACGGCGAGGAGTATTATCCCTATTACCTGGCCGCCCGCATCGCCTACGGAAAGCTTCTTCGGGAAGAAAAAGAGACCGACCGCGCGATCGAACAGTTCGAGTTCGTGAACCGGACCATCCCCGACAATCTGCTGGCCCTAAAAAATCTCGCCGAACTCTATCTCGACAAGGACCGCCTCTCCGAGGCAAAGGTCATGGCTGACGCCGCCATGGCCCTGTCTCCCAACGATCCGGAGATGATGGAGGTCCTGGCCAAGGTCCAGGGCCGGGAAATGGCCACCTCCCCAAAGCCGGTTCCCCCCGTCCCGGAACAGGAACCCGCCGAGATTTTCGAGGAGCCCCCCAGGGAGGAGACAATCGTCGAAATGCCCCACGAACTCTTTGCCGAGGCCGCGGAAAATCAGAAGAAAGAAATGGAGACGGGAGAGCCTTCCCCGGTCCTGTCCGAGACGGAGGAGATCTCCTCCGGACCTCCCGGAACTGTCGGGACCGAAGCCCCCTCCCCCCAACCACAGCCGGCCGTTGCCGCCGGAACCTCCGCCTCCGGTCTTCCAAAGACCGAGACAATGGGAGACCTGCTCTTCGACCAGGGACACATGGAAGAGGCTCTGGAGGTCTACGAGGCGGCCTTGGCCCGGGACACCCAAAGCCCCTCCCTTCCGGAAAAGATCAAAACCGTCAAGACCATGCTTCGCATGACCGAATCCCCCTCCGGAACCTCCGGGCCCCTGCCCGAAATTCCCGAATCCGCGCCCGAGGAGGTCGCCGAGGCTGAACCAATGCCGGCCCCGCCCCCCAACGAACCCCTTTTTACCCCCGAACCTCAAGAAGTGGCTCTTCCTGTCACCTCCCCCGAGCCAGCGGAAAAAGAGGAGGTCCCGGTTGAAATGGCTCCTGAGGCCACGGTCCCGTTCCCCGAACCTCTCCTTCCTTCTGCCCTCGCGGCATCATCCGCTGTCGAGGGCCTCACAGGCCAGATCATCGACAAGGTCCGGGACCGGATGGGACGGGAGATGATCGGATTTGTCCGGATGACCCTGGACGGATTGTCGGCGGAAGCCAGTGATTCCGGCCACTGGGCCGATATCCTGGCCGCCGAGGGAATGGAGATCGTTCGGGCCGTCACCGACATGACCCGTCTGCTGAACTGGGGAGAGCTCCAGGGAACGGTTGTCTGGATGGACCATGCCGTGCTCTATGGTCTCCCCGTCAACAAAAACGAGGCGCTCTTCCTCGTCCTGAAACCCGGCGCCAATGTGGGACTCTGCCGTCTCCTGGTCTCCCAGGCGATCGAGGCCTCCCGTGGGAGCGACCGAGGGTGACACGGATCCTGATCCTTCAGGGCCCGAACCTGAACCGCCTGGGAACCCGGGAACCGGCCCAGTATGGCCGGAAGACCCTCGGGGAAATCCACGAAGAGATCCTCCGGATGGGTCAGGAGGAGGGATTTTCCCCCGTTTTTTTCCAGTCGAACCACGAAGGAGCTCTCATCGACCGGATCCACCAGGCCGCTGACGAGGGGATAGCCGGGATCGTCGCCAATCTCGGCGCCTATACCCACACCAGCATCGCCATCCGGGACGCCATTCTCTCCGTTAACCTTCCGGTGGTTGAGGTTCATCTCTCGAATGTTTACCGCCGGGAGCCATTCCGGACAAAAAGCCTGATCAGCGACATCGCCGCGGGGGTAATCGGCGGGCTGGGTCCCGTCGTCTACCGCCTGGGCATCCTGGGACTCCTCGCCTTCCTCGAACAAAAAAAGCAGGACCCAACGGCACACTGAAAACCAACAATACTCCGGACTTTTCCGGAGAAATCAAGGAGCACGCATGGCTGTTATCGTCACCAGCGATTTTCGTGGTGGAGCAAGACTCGAAGTCGACGGGGAACCCTATTTCATCGTCGAATTCCAGCACGTCAAACCGGGAAAGGGCGGTGCCTTCGTCCGGACGAAACTCAAGAACATGAAGACGGGTCTCGTCATCGAGCGGACCTTCCGTTCGGGAGAGAAATTCGATGTTCCCGATGTGGAGGAGAGGTCCATGCAGTTCCTTTATGCCCAGGGGGAGGACTACATCTTCATGGACACCGACACCTACGAACAGATCACCCTGTCGAAGAAGGAACTCGGGGACCGGGTCCTTTTTTTGAAGGAGCAGATGCCGGTCAGCATTCTCTTCTACAAGGACAAACCCATCACCATCGACCTTCCGACCTTCGTCGAGCTCGCCATCATCGAAACCGACCCGGCACGGAAGGGTGACACGGCCTCGGGCGGTTCCAAGCCGGCCAGGGTCGAGACGGGGGCCACCGTCAAGGTTCCCTTTCACCTCCAGGAGGGGGATGTGATCAAGGTCGACACCCGGACTTCGGAATACATCGAGCGGGTCCGCTCCGCCAACTGACGGCCACCGAAAATACGAGGACGAATTTGAATGAATAACGAGGACATCAGGGAGATTCTGGAACTCGTCCGGGAGCACAACCTGCTCTCTTTCGAGTTCGAGCGGGACGGGGCCCGTCTCCGGATCCAGCGTTCTCCCTTCCAGGGATCCTTCCAGTCCGTCTCCGAACCCGGAGAAGTCCCCCTTCCGCGAAGCGGGACGCCGGCTCCCCTCTCACCCCAGCTCCCTCGTCCGGAGACGGTCCGGATCATCACCTCCCCCATCGTGGGGACCTTCTACCGCTCCTCCTCTCCCGACGCGGCTCCCTACGTGGAGATCGGAAGCTCGGTCACCAAGGGACAGATCCTCTGCATCATCGAGGCCATGAAGCTCATGAACGAAATCGAATCCGAAGTCGAAGGGACGGTCCGGGCCTTTCTGGTCGAGAACGGCCAGCCGGTGGAATACGGAACGCCCCTCATCGAGATCGACACGAAGGCGGAAGAAGCCTCCTGATGGCCACACCTCCCGCCAAGCGGCGTTTCAGGAAGGTTCTGGTGGCCAACCGGGGAGAAATCGCCGTCCGGGTGATCCGGGCCTGCCGGGATCTCGGCCTCGACACGGTGGCCATTTATTCCACCGCCGACAGGACTGCCCTCCATGTCCAGATGGCCGACGAGGCGGTCTGCGTCGGTCCGCCCGAGGGCCAAGGGAGCTACCGGAACATCCCCAACATCATCAGCGCCGCCGAGATCTCCCAGGCTGACGCCATCCACCCGGGGTACGGCTTCCTCTCCGAAAACGCCCATTTCGCCGAGATCTGCCACGCCGCCGGCATCGTCTTCATTGGCCCCTCCCCGGAGACGATCGCCCTCATGGGGGACAAGGCCCGGGCCAAAGCCCTGATGCGGGAGGCCGGCGTTCCCGTCGTCCCCGGAAGCATCGGCACCATCTCCTCCGAATCCGAAGGGCTCGATGTCGCCTCCGAAATCGGTTATCCCCTCATCATCAAGGCCTCCGGGGGAGGCGGCGGGAGAGGGATGAGGATCGTCACCTCCCCCGACGAATTTTCCAATGCCTTCCAGACCGCCCAGACGGAGGCCCTCCAGGCCTTCGGGAACAAGGAGGTCTATATCGAGCGCTTCTTCATCAACCCGCGCCATATCGAGATCCAGGTCCTGGGCGATGGCAAAGGGGAGATCCTGACCTTCGGCGAGCGGGACTGCTCGATCCAGCGACGCCACCAGAAGCTCCTGGAGGAGGCCCCCTCCCCCTTCATCACCGCGGCGCTCCGGTCGGCCATGAGCCAGGCGGCGATTGCCGCCTCGAAGGCCGCGGACTACGTGAACGCCGGAACGGTCGAGTTTCTCGTTGATCCGGAGGAACGCTTTTTTTTCATCGAGATGAACACCCGGATCCAGGTCGAGCATCCGGTCACCGAGTCCATCTTCCGCTACGACCTGGTCAAGGCCCAGATCCTGGTGGCCCTGGGGGAACCAATTCCCTCCCCCCCGTCCCGTCCCGAGGGCCATGCCATCGAATGCCGGATCAACGCGGAGGATCCCTGGACCTTTACCCCCTCTCCCGGCACCATCACCCGTCTCGTCCTTCCGGGGGGCCCGGGGATCCGCGTCGATACCGCGGCCTACCAGGGGGCCGTGATCCCGCCGCACTACGACAGCCTCGTGGCCAAGGTGATCGCCACCGGACGAAACCGCGAGGAGGCGATGGACCGGATGCTCCGGGCCCTGACCGAGATGCGCGTCGAGGGAATCCGGACGACTATCCCCTTCCATCTCGAGGTTCTCCGGGATCCCACCTTCCGCTCGGGCCGCTATTCCACCTCCTTCGTGGAGCATTTCATGGAACGGCGGGCCCAGGCTTCCGGCACGGAACCCGCCGAGACCAACGCCTAGGTCGATGACCTTATTCCCTCGCCTTCTTTTTCTCTCCGGCACCCAGGATTTCCCGGGCCTCCCCCTCTTCGAGCGCCACCTCAGGGATCTTCTGGACAGCGGTCTCCCCTGGTTTCAGCTCCGGGACAAGGCTCTCGACGACCGGGACCTCTTCGACCTCGCCTCTAAAATCCGGAAATGGACCGCGGATTCGGGGTGTCTCTTTACGATCAACGACCGGACCGACATTGCGATTCTCACGGGGGCCGACGGGGTCCACCTGGGTCAGACCGATCTCTCGGCTCTGGAGGTCCGGTTTGAAAGGCCCCGGCCCGGATTTCACCTGGGAGTCTCGACCCACAACCGGGCCGAAGTGAAGCGGGCACTCACGGTAGACCCCGATTATCTTGGCGTCGGTCCGATCTTCCCGACAACGACGAAGGAGACGGGGGTCATGCCCCGGGGTCCCGAAGCCCTCCCCGAAACCCGGGAGCTCTCCTCCCTCCCCCTAGTGGCCATCGGGGGACTCACCCCCGACAATGCCCGCGAGGTCCTGGAGGCCGGGGCCCAGACCCTGGCGATCAGCGGGATCCTCGTGAGAGCAAAGGATCCCAGTTCTCTCCTCGGGATCCTCCTCGACCTTCTCTCGCAACCGCCAGACTCCTCCTCTTGATGACGCTGACACTGGTTGTCCCGACCTACAACGAGGGCGAGAACACGGCTCTTCTGGTTTCGGAGATCCTGCGGGAAATGGGACAGGCGGGCCGGAAGGACTTCGAGATCCTCTTCATCGACGACAGCACTGACCAGACCCCCGTTCTTCTCGATCGCCTGGCCCGGGAGAATCCGGCGGTCCGCTGGATCCACCGCACCGGCGAACGGGGGCTCGGAACGGCGATCGTTCGGGGGTTCTCCGAAGCCCGCGGATCCGTCGTTGCCGTCATGGACGGCGACCTCCAGCATCCTCCGTCCCTTCTTCCCGCCATGATGGAAAGGATCGAAGGCGGGGCGGACCTGGTCATTCCTTCCCGTTTTCTTCCCGGGGGATCCGACGGCGGTCTCACCCTTCCCCGAAAGCTCGTCTCCCTGGTCGCCCGGCTTCTGGCCCGGATCCTTCTTTCCCGGGTCCGGCCCGTCTCGGATCCGACGGGGGGCGTCTTCATGGTGAAACGGGAGGTCCTGGAGGGGATCCTCTTCGATGCCGGAAGCTGGAAGATCCTGATCGAGATCCTGGTCCGGGGATGCTACGCCCGGGTGGTCGAGATCCCCTATCGCTTCCGGTCCCGGGATCTCGGAACCTCCAAGATGTCCGCCGTGGCCCAGATGGACTACCTCCGCCACCTCCTGCGTCTTTTTGCGGGTCTGGGACCCGGCGGACGAACGGCGCCCTGCCCGAAGACCCCCCTCTTCGACCGGCTCTCTCCCTGATCTTCAGGCGCTCTCCCGCATCGATCGGGGTCCAGAATATTGCCGTTCTTTCGTGAGATCTGTAAACTGGTAGAGATTTGCCGGCCTCTCCGGACTTCACCCTCCGGAGCGAGTCCCTCCGCCGGTCTGACAATTCCAAAATTCCGGAGACTGCCTTGAACCAAACATCACGCTCCTCCTCCCGCTGGCCCCTGGTCGCCGTCCTTCTGATCGTCGGAACCTTCGCAGCCTACGTCACTCATGTCAAGAAGACCGCCAATGCTCCCTCCGAGGCTCCCCTTTCCCCGCCTTCCAGCGTCTCCGCCCAGGCTCCGGCGGGAGCCCCGGCCTCTGCCAAGCCGGAGCCCGCAATCTCGGGTCCGGGAACCTTCTATCCCTCCCAGGGCCATGCCCACTGGGACGAATCCCGGCTGAAAGACTTCAAATACAACAGCAATCCCCCCACCTCCGGCCCCCACGAGGAGGTTTTCGCCGACGGCTACATCTCGAAGACGCCGCTTTCCAACGCCATCCAGGCCCATCTCCTGGAGCACGGCAATGTCCTGATCCAGTACAACTGCACCTGTCCCTCCCTTGTGAAAAAGCTCACGGAGATCTCCCGCTCCTTCGACACCTACAATCCCCAGATGGCAATGGAGATGGGCAAGGCCGTCCTGATCGCTCCCAATCCGACGATCCAAAAGAACCGGATTGCCCTGACCGCCTGGACGAGGCTCGAGATGCTGGATCATTTCGACGAGACGTCCATCAAGGCCTTCATCACCGCCTGGCTCGGAAACGATCGGAACAGCCGTCAGTAAAAACAGAGGGCAGGAAACCAAGTCCCTTCTCAGCTCTTGAACAGGAGAAATATGGACCTCGCCTCCCGGCAGGTGTAGAATGACCCGGTGAGGCTTCCTATTATTTGATCAATCAATTAACGGAGGGGTGAGCCCCCGGTTCCCCCGACTTTAGCATGACAAGGAACTTCTCGGGATATGTGGCTCGTACGCATCGCCATGAAGCGGCCCTACAGCGTTTTCGTGCTTTCGGCCGTCATCTTCATCGCCGGGACCCTGGCCTTCTTCCGGATGAAGCTCGACATCTTTCCGGTGATCGACATTCCCGTGGTGAACGTGGTCTGGAACTATCCCGGGCTTTCCGCCCTCGATATGGAGGAGCGGATTGTCCTGATCGCCGAACGGGCCTATTCGACGACCGTGAACGGCATCAGCCGCATCGAATCGGAGTCGATCAACGGAACCGGCCTGATCAAGGTCTACTTCCACCAGGGCCAGAGCATTGCGGGCGCCATCGCCCAGATCAACGCCGTTTCCGAGACCCTGCTCCGGATCGCCCCTCCGGGGACCGTTCCCCCCAACATCATCCAGTACAACGCCAGCAATGTCCCGATCGCCGAACTTGAGATCGGAAGCCGGACCGTCTCGGAGCAGAAGCTCTACGATTACGGCCTGAATTTCATCCGGGTCCGCCTCTTCACCATCCAGGGGCTCTCGACCCCTGCCCCCTTCGGCGGCAAGATGCGCCAGGTCATGGTCGACATCAACCCTGACCGGCTCTATGGGTACGGCCTTTCTCCCAACGACATCGTCCAGACCCTGACCAGCTCGAACATCATCGTCCCTGCCGGCACCGCGAAGATCGGGACCCAGGAGATTGACATCATGATCAACGGGAGTCCCTCGACCCTCAAGGGGCTGGGGCTCCTTCCGGTCCGGGAAATCCAGGGGCGCATCGTCCGGCTCCGGGATGTCGCCACGGTCCACGACGGCTATGCTGTCCAGGAGAACATCGTCCGCGTGAACGGACACCGCTCCACCTATCTTGCCATCTACAAGCACGCCGACGCTTCGACCCTGGCGGTCATCTCGAAGGTGCGGGCCCTGCTTCCGATGATCCAGGCCTTCTCCCCCCCGGGCATCAATCTGAAGCTCGTCTTCGACCAGTCGGTCTTCGTCAAGAATGCCCTTCTCGACGTGCTCAGGGAGGCCGGAATCGGCACGCTCCTGGTCTCTCTCATGATCTATCTCTTCCTTCGGGACCTCCGTTCCTCCTTCATTGTCTTCCTCTCCATTCCCCTCTCGATCCTGACGGCCCTCTTCTTTCTCAAGCTCTTCCACCAGTCCATCAATATCATGACCCTGGGCGGCCTCGCCCTGGCGATCGGGATGCTGGTCGACGACGCAACCGTCGCCATCGAGAACATCGAGCGAAACCGCACCCTCTCCTCCGAGCCCCTCCGGGCCGTCTGGGACGGGGCCAACCAGGTGGCGGTCCCGGCCTTCGTCGGAACGATGGCCATCATCATCGTCTTCTTCCCTGTGATCCTTCTCCGCGGGGTTTCCCAGTTCCTCTATACCCCGCTCGCCTATTCCGTGGTCTTTGCCATGCTGGCCTCCTACGTCCTCTCCCGGACCATGGTCGTCACCCTCTCCATGATGCTCCACCGGCAAACGGCCTCCCACGGTGAGGAATCCTCCTCCGGCTTCCAGCGGGGATTCGACTCCTTCCGGGACCGCTACAAAAATCTTCTGGCAGAGGCTGTCGCCCATCCCGGTAGGACGATGGGGCTCTCCCTCATTGTGATCGCCCTCTTCCTCCTTCTTCTTTCCAGGGTGGGACTCGACTTCTTCCCCGAGACCGACGCGGGGCTTCTGGCCCTCCACATGCGGGCTCCCGTCGGCTCCCGGGTCGAGGTGACCGACCAGTATGCCCGGGAGGTCGAACGGGAGATCCGCAAGATCATTCCGCCTGGGGAGATCGATTCGATCGACGTCAATATCGGCCTTCCGGTCTACTACAACCTGGCCTTCTACCAGACCGACAGCATCGGACCGGGAGACGCGGACTTCCTGATCTCCCTCAAGCCCCGCCACCACTCGGTCTTCGCCTACCAGAAGAAGATACGGGAGACCCTCTATCCCCGCTACCCCGAGCTCTCCTTCTGGTTCAAGCCTCCCGACATCATCAGCCAGGTCCTGGATTTCGGACTCTCGGCCCCCATCGACATCCAGGTCGAGGGCCGGGATCTTGAAGCGTCCGACCGGATTGCCCGGAAGATCCGTCAGATCGTGCGAAACGTTCCGGGAGCGGTCGACGTGGCCATTCCCCAGGTCCTCCACTATCCGGCGGTCTATGTGAGGACGAACCGGGACAATGCCATCCTGGTCGGCATGACCCAGAACGACGTGGCAACCAACCTTCTGGTCTCGCTCGCCTCAAGCTCGCTCATCGCCCCCAACTACTGGGTCAACCCGAAAAACACCGTCAACTACATCGTGGCGGTCCAGACCCCCACCACCAGGATCGCCACCATGGGGGAACTCGGACACCTTCCCCTCCGGCCAGCCCAGACCTCGGTTTCCAATCTCATGGCGGCCCTCCAGGTGCCCCAACCCTCCCCCACGGTCCAGTATCTGTCCAACATTGCCGATATCCGCCTGGGCACCACCCCGGGCTCCATCACCCATTACACCGTC
>DAIBTC010000040.1 GCA_027415345.1 Nitrospirota bacterium | reverse complement strand
GGGAAGGGCGTCTGGTGGCCCAGGAGTTTGCCTTTGGCGTGGAGATGCGCCACGAGGCGGACCAGTTTCTCTCCGAGGCCTCCCCCTCGGGAAAAAATCAGTGGGCCCATGTCCGGGAGCTCGTGGCCATTCGCCGGGAGATGTCGGCGGTCCTTGCCATCCGCCACAATGTGACCCGCGTCGATCTCCTGTCCCGCCAGACGGGCCTCCCCCACATCGTCTCGACCTCCGGGACACCCATGTACCCTGAGGAGAGGGCGGCCCACGATGCCGTCGCCCTGGGAGGGCGCCCCTGGGTCTCCGTCCGGGAACGCTCCGGCGGGGATGCCATCTACGTGGTGGTTCCCTTCATGCACAGGAACCGCCTCATGGGATCGGTCGGGGTCCGCCTCTCCTACTATGAGGTCGACTCCCTGGTCAGGCAGGAAAAGGAACGGATGGCCTTCATCCTTCTCGCAGGGTTCCTTCTCCTGATGGGCGGCCTGAGCTTCGTCCTTGCCCGCTGGCTGATCGATCCGATCCGGAGCCTGGAGCGCTCCATGAGAGCCGTGGGCGAGGGAAACCTGAGCGGGGAGTTCGGGACGTCGGGATCCTCCGAGGTCCAGCGGACGGGAGACTCCTTCAACAGAATGGTTGAGATGCTCCGGGAAAGGACCCGGGAGAAAGAATCCCTTATTGACGAGATCAGGCGTCTGAACGAGGGCCTCCAGGACCGGATCCTGGAGAAGACCCGGGAGCTCCAGGCCAATAATCAGGCCCTGGCCCAGACCAACGAGGCCATGTATTTCCTCCAGAGGCGCCTGTCGGAGCTCGAACGCCGGGCGGCGATCGGAGAGGGGATGGCGGTTGTGGCCCACGAACTCGGAAATCCACTCCACTCCATTGCCGGCCACCTCGAGCTCCTTCTGGAGGAGCCCGACCTCCCCCCCCGGGTCACCGGACCCCTTCGCATTGTCTCGGGGCAGACGGAACGGATGATCAAGGTCATCAAAAAGCTCCTCTCCCTCTCCCGACGATCGGAAAATCCCCGGGACAGGGTCCTGATCGAGCCTCTTCTCCGGGACATCGTAAGCCTGGTGGAGCCGAGGCTCCGTTCGACCGGTGCGGAAATATCCCTGGAGACGGACTCGGCCGGGCCCCCGCTCTGCGTCAGGGGGGATGCGGATGCCCTGCAGAGTCTCTTCCTGAATCTTCTGGAAAATGCCATGGATGCCGCGGGGGCCGGGGGCCGGATTCTTGTCCGGGCCGATGTGGCGGAACTTAAGGTCCGGATCCGGGTCCGGGATTCCGGGCCCGGCATTCCCCCGTCCTTGAGGCCCCGTGTCTTCGATCCTTTCTTTACGACAAAGCCGTCCGGAACGGGGCTGGGACTGGCGGTGTGCAAGAAGATCGCCGAGGATCTCGGAGGAGCGATCCATCTCGGGCCGGGGCCCGGGGGGGATGTGGTCGTCCTTTTTCCGGTGGAGGAGCCGGAAGGAGGACTCTCCCCCGTGGCCTTTCCCGGGCAGGAAGCCTCGTCACGCACTTGAACAGCCATCGTCTTTTTGGTAGTGTGGGCTATGTACATGAGCAGAAAAAAAAGTTCAAATATCCATCTGGTCTCCGGAAACGAGGAGGCCGGAAGGTCGATCCTGGTCGTCGAGGACGATGCCGTTGCGCTCGACCTTCTGGCAGAAATCCTTCGCCGGAACCGCTTCCGGGTCTGGGTGGCCTCCTCTGTCGACATGGCGATCGGCCTTCTTGAAAAAACGGCGGTCGATCTCGTCCTCTCGGATTTGCGGATGCCCGACCGGGATGGAATGGATCTTCTTAAACATATCAGGGAAAAAAATTCCGATCTTCCCGTCGTCCTCCTGTCGGCCTTCGGAGATGAGCATCTCTGGGTGGAAGCCCTGTCTGCCGGGGCCGTCGATCTCATTCCGAAACCGTTCAAAAAACAGGAAATCATCGATGTCATCAACCGGACCTTGTCCGGCCGCGGATAACTCTGCCGCTTAAAACGATAACCGTGTTCCCGGGGGGTGGTCCTGATCATGAGTGAACAAGTGAAGATTTTTTCCGGCAAGAGACTTCTGGCCCTTGGCGTTCTTTGTGCAGGGCTTTTCATAGGAGTTCCGGCAATGCCGGGACCGGCTCTGGCGGCCCCGGCCTCCGGCGGAGACCCCGTGGTTTCGGAGAAGGATGTCGCGGCCGGGCTTGCGCTCCAGAAAAGCTTTGAAGCTGTCTCCCGGGCCGTCCTTCCGGCGGTCGTGAACATCTCCACGACCTCGCTCGTCTCGACCGCTCCTCACCTGCCCCCCATGTTCGACGATCCTTTCTTCAAGCGCTTCTTCGGGAACCCCTTCGGTCCCGGGGGAGGGCAGGCTCCCCAGAAGCATGTGGAGCGGAGTCTCGGATCGGGATTCATCATCAGTGCCGACGGAACAATCGTGACCAACAACCATGTCGTCAAGAACGCCACGAAGGTCACCGTCCTTCTTAGCAACAAGAAATCCTATCAGGCCAAGGTGATCGGGACCGATCCGATGACCGATATCGCCGTGATCAAGATCAATGCCCGGTCTCCCCTTCCGGTGGTCACCTGGGGAGACTCCAAGAATGTGGATGTGGGGACGATCGTCCTGGCGATGGGATCCCCTTTCGGACTGACCCAGTCGGTGACCATGGGGATTGTGTCCGCCCTCAAGCGGAGCAACATGGGAATCGAGCAGTACGAAAACTTCATCCAGACCGACGCGGCCATCAACCCGGGAAACTCCGGGGGACCCCTGGTCAACCTGATGGGAGAGGTCGTGGGGATGAACACCGCCATCTACACCACCAACGGCGGCTATGAAGGGATCGGGTTCGCCATTCCCGTGACGATGGTCCGGCAGGTGGTCCAGGATCTGATCACGAAGGGGAAGGTCGTCCGCGGATGGCTCGGGATCTCGATCCAGAACGTGACCCCGGTCATTGCCAAACAGTTCGGCTTAAAGAAGAACTCCGGCGTTCTGGTGAGCGATGTCCTTCCGGGCAGCCCCGCCGAGTCAGCCCGACTCAAGCGGGGGGATGTCATCACCGCCTTGAACGGCATGGCCGTGGAGGATGCCAATGATCTCCGGATGCATGTGGCCCGGATCCCTCCCGGAAAGATCGCGAGGCTGACGGTCGTCCGCTCCGGCCAAACCCGGACCATCGACGTGAAGGTCGGCGAACTTCCCAAGAAGCTTGCGATGAACAGCCGCCGCAGGGAAGAGGGCGCGGGGAACTTCAAGAATGTCCTGAAGGGCCTCCGGATCCTGGACCTAAACGACGAAATCCGGCAACAGCTCGGACTCTCCTCCCGGATCCACGGGGTCGTGATCCAGGCCGTCCAGCCCGGCTCTGCGGTCGAGGCGGCCGGACTCAGGCGGGGGGACATCATCGTGGAAGTCGACAGAAAGACCGTCCGGTCGGTCTCGGACTTCGTCCGGATTGCCCGGCGGATTCCCCCGGATGCGGAAGTGCTCCTGACCATCCTTCACGATGGACGGCACAGCTATGTCTCCGTCTCCCCCTAGGGAAGAGACGCTCCGCCCCTCCCCCCCTCCGGGAAAGGGGAGGCCCCCGGTTTCGGTCATGGGAGTCGATCCCGGACTTGCGCGGACCGGATGGGCCGTGGTCACGGGAGATTCTTTCCAGAAGCTGACTTTCCGGGGAGGGGGGACGATCAAGACCTTTCCGGGGGAGGCCCTGTCTGATCGCATCGGGGCGATCTGCGACGCCCTGGAAACCCAGATCCGGGACCATTCCGTCTCGGCCCTCTGCCTCGAAGACCATTTTTCCCGGCGAAATGCCCCGGGAGTCGGCCATATCCTGGGGCCGGTCATCGGGGCGGTGGCCTACCTCGCCTATCGCCACCGCCTGTCCTTTCTTGCCATTCCGCCAAGAGAGCTGAAACACCGGGTCACGGGAACAGGGGGATCCTCCAAGGAAGACCTGATCCGCGCCCTGTCCTTCTGGTTCGGTCCGGATCTAAAGGTGGGCACGACCCACGAGGGTGACGCCCTGGGCCTCGCCTTCCTGGGGTTCGGGAGGCTCGGACATCCGTGATTGCCCGTCTGTGGGGATCCGTCGAGGAATCCGGGACCGAATCGGTCATCATAAGGGCCGGATCGGTGGGATACAGGGTTCTTCTCTCTCCCTATTCCCTCGCCCATCTTTCGGGGTCTTCGGGGCCCGTCTCGCTCCGGACCGTCCTTCTCTGGAGCGAACACCAGGAATCGCCCCTCCTGGTCGGCTTTGTCGATGCGGCGGAAGAGGAGCTGTTCCATGAAATCCGGCGGATCGGGGGCCTCGGTGCGACGAAGGCGATCCGGATGATATCGGTCTCTCCCCAGGAAATCTGGCAGTCCATCGCCGCGGGAGATGTCGCAAGGCTAAAAAAGCTCAAGGGGGTGGGGGAGACGACGGCCCGAAAGCTCGTCTCCGAGCTCCGGGACCGTCTTCCCCCTTCGCTCCTGGCCTCATCCAAGGAGACCCTGGCCCAGCCTTCGGCAATCCCGCCGGGGGCTTCCGTCCCCAATCCCGCGGGCCCGGCCGATTCGGTTTTTGAAATCCTGACCCGGCAGTTCGGCCACTCGGCCGCGGAGGCAGAAAAGATGATCCGGAGGGCCTTGGCCCGAAAACCTGCCGTCAAATCGGTGGAGGAGCTCTTCGATGAAGTCTACAGGCATGGAGTGGACTGATCCAACGGCCGGTCCCATGGACCTGCCGGATCTTCCCTCTCCTGAATTCCCTGACACCTCCCCGGCAATCCGTCCGCGCTCCTTCGACGAATACATCGGCCAGGAGGCGGTGCTGTCCGGCCTCAAGATCAGCATCGAGGCCGCTCTTCTCCGGGACGAGTGCCTGGACCACATACTCCTCCACGGTCCTCCGGGTCTCGGAAAAACCACGCTGGCGGGTCTGATTGCCGGGGCCATGGGAGTTCCCTTCCTGACGACCTCCGGCCCGGTCCTCGAGAAGGGAGGAGACCTTGTGGGGATTCTTTCCCGCCTCTCTCCCAAGACGGTGCTCTTCATCGACGAAATTCACCGCCTTCCCCGGCCCGTCGAGGAAATCCTCTACGGCGCGATGGAGGACTTTGCCATCGATGTGATCTTCGACCGGGGTCCCTCCGCCAGGACCTTCCGGCATCTCCTTCCCCCCTTCACCCTGGTGGGCGCCACGACCCGGGCCGGTCTCCTGTCGGCCCCGCTCCGGGACCGGTTCGGGATTTTCCAGGACCTCGATTTCTACAGGCCGGACGAACTGGTCAAGATTCTCGTCCGGTCCGCGGGGGTCCTGGGATTTTCCGTTCCCGAAGAGGCGGCCCTGGAAATCGGCTGCCGCTCCCGGGGAACCCCCCGGATCGCGAACCGTCTCCTCCGCAGGGTCAGGGACTATGCCCAGGTCAAGGCCAATGGAACGGTCACGCGATCGCTGGTCCTGGAGGCGCTGAAGGTGGAGGGGATCGATGATCTGGGGCTGAACCGGGTCGACCGGAAGGTCCTTCATACCATCGGAACGGTCTATAACGGGGGACCAGTGGGCGTGGAGGCTTTGGCTGCGACCCTTCAGATCGAGGTGGACACGATCATCGATGTGGTCGAGCCGTATCTTCTCAAGGAAGGGCTGATCGCCCGGACCCCCGCCGGACGGAGGCTGACCGAGTATGGCCTGAAGCGCATCTCGGGGTCGGGCCTCTTTCGGGATTCTCCGGAATTCTAGATCTCCGGACGAACCTCGCTAGGAGCTGTGGGGCATCCTGAAATTGTAGGTGATTCCCAGAAGGACCGGGAGGGTCCACATGACGCTCGAGGAGACGTCGGTGTGGGTCTGGGGGTCGTTGGCGGAGAGGGGGCCCTGGATCATCGTGGGAAGGACCTCTCCGTAAACCGAGAAGGTGGAGGTGAGGGGAACCAGAAGCCCGGCTCCCAGGTCGGCGGTAAAGGAGACCGATCCCACATTTCCCTGGTTGGCCGGAAGGCTGTTGAAGGAGGGACCCAGGTCGATGGCCAGGTAGGGGATGACGGGCACCTCGCTGACCCGGGGGTCGAAGAGCGGAACGGTGGCTCCGACCGTGAGCGGAAGGGACGAAAATCCATGGAAGCCCAAGCTGGGCGCAAACGAGGCGTACCCCACGGAAAAGCGGAGCGCCAGGTGGGAGGCGAGCTGGGAACTCCACCTTAAGTGAAAGTCGATTCCGGTGTTTTCAAGCTGGCTCATCTGGGTGGCGGGGACGGGCGTTCCGTCGATCGGGCCGTTAACGCTTCCCGACAGGATGGGATCCACCCCCCCGTCGAAGGAGAGGCTCTGCCAGGCGAACTCTCCCGCCGCCCGGGCCGGGAGGGCGGGGAGAAAGATAAGAGAGAGACCGTAAAGAAGGAGACCCGCCAGGACCGGGATGCGTTTTTTCGGAATAAGTGTCATAGGCCCATTCTCGCCGGGTGGTGGGGCAAAGTCAAACATGGGAACGGAAATCGAGGTGAGGGGTGAATTTCGGAAATCTGATCTGGCTTTTTTTTATTCTCCTGATGATTCAGCCGATCATGTCGCGGCGGTTGCTCGAATTCGCCCGGGCCCAGGCCTTAAGAAACCTCGAACGCTCCCGGGGAACGCGGGCCATCGCCTTGGTCCACAGGCAGGAGACGATGAATCTTCTGGGCTTCCCCATTCTCCGCTTCATCAACGTCGAGGATTCGGAGGAGATCCTTAGGGCCATCAAGATGACCGATCCCGAGACGCCCATCGACCTGATCATCCATTCTCCCGGGGGCCTTGTCCTGGCATCCATGCAGATTGCCCACGCCCTGGCCAACCGGAAGGCTCCCGTCACTGTTTTCGTGCCCCATTTCGCCATGAGCGGGGGAACCCTGATCGCCCTCTCCGCCTCCCAGATCGTGATGGACGAGAATGCGGTTCTGGGGCCGGTCGATCCCCAGATCGGGGAGTTCCCGGCCGCCTCCATCCTTCGCGTTCTCGAACGAAAGAGCCATGACGAAATCGACGACAAGACCATGATCATGGCCGACGTGGCCGAAAAGGCCATCCGACAGCTCTCCGACGGAGTGACCGACCTTCTCTCGAAACGCATGGAGGCCGGGAAGGCGAGAAGTCTGGCCAATCTCCTGGCCACCGGCCACTTTACCCACGACTATCCCCTCACGGTGGAAGAGCTCCGGAAGTTCGAGATTCCCATCTCGACCGACGTTCCCGAGGAAATCTATCTCTTCATGAGGCTCTTCCCCCAGCCCAAACAGATCACCCCCTCCGTCAGCTACCTTCCGACCCTCCCCCGGCACTCCCGGTCCTGACCGGCGGGTGGCCGGTTTTTCGGGCTCTCGGGCTCTGGTATAATGGGTTCATGGACAAGGACCCTCAAGAAAGGACGCAAGATGATTGTTGTTGCCAACAGGATCCGGGTGGCCCCGGGCCACGAAAAGGACTTCGAGGAACGTTTCAGAAACCGCAAGGGAATGATTGATGGTTTTCCGGGATTCATCCGGAATCTCATCCTCCGTCCCGTCGATTCCGAGTATTACTCCGTCATGACCTTCTGGGAGTCCATGGAAGCCTTCGAATCCTGGACGCACTCCGACTCCTTCCGCCAGGCCCACTCCCAGAGGCCGCCCAAGGAGATGTTTTCCGGTCCCAATGTCCTGGAAATCCACGAGGTCATCATGGATACCGGCCAGAATGTCTAAGGGGGTCCTTTTGCTCTCGGGGGGACTCGACTCCTCCCTGTCGGGGCTGATCCTTCGGCAGATGGGCGTTCCCCTGGTGGCCCTCCATCTCGAAAGCCCCTTCGGATGCGACTCCATGGCGGACCGGATGGCCGCCGAGATAGGAATTCCGTTGGTGAAACGCCCCAAGGGAGAGGCCTTCCTCGATCTTCTGGCCCATCCGAAATACGGGTACGGAAGCGCCATGAATCCCTGCATCGACTGCCGCATCCACATGTTCGCCCTGGGAAAGGCCTTCATGGAGGAGGTCGGGGCCTCCTTCCTCGTGACGGGCGAGGTTCTGGGGCAGCGCCCCATGTCCCAGAAAAAACGATCGCTTGAGGCCATCGACGCCGATTCCGGGATGGAAGGGCGCGTGCTGCGCCCCCTGTCGGCCAAACTTCTTCCCGAGACCGGTCCCGAGAGGGACGGCATCGTGGACAGGAGAAGGCTCTTCGGCTGGGCGGGCCGGTCGAGGAAACCCCAGCTTGCCCTGGCGCGGCGTCTGGGCCTTTCGGTCATTCCCTCCCCCGCCGGAGGATGCCTCCTGACGGATTCCCATTTCCGGGAACGGGTCGGCGACTTTGTCGCCGTCGACTGGACCGGGGATCCGGGGAGGGGGGCGGACAGGGCCCCGGTCGCCTCCATGCTCCGGTACGGGAAGCATTTCCGGTTCGAGGAAGGGGAGTGGGTCATCGTGGGCCGGGACCAGACAGACAACCGGAACCTGGAAACCCATATCCGGTCGGCCGGAGTTGCCTTCCGGCCCGAGGGCTTCGACGGCCCCCTGGTCTGCATCCTGACCCGGCAGGAGGAGATCTCTCCCCGGATGGGCGAGCTGGCCGCGGGAGCCCTGTACGCCTTCGGGGGAGACAAGGTCCCCGACGGCCCCCTGACCGTGACGGTCCTGAGCGGATCGGGAGAGCGTCCCCTGACCCTTCCCCCCCTCTCTCCGGAACGCTCCCACCTCAAGGAGAAGGAGACATGGATTCCCCGATGGCGACGCTGAACCTCCTTCATGCCGACCACTCCCGGCTTTTTACCCTCTCCGGCCGTCCCTTCCGGGCCGTCTACCCCGTCCTGTCGCGACGGGCGGGAGGGCTCTCGATCGGGATCAACCTGAACTTCGACAAGGGGTGCAACTTCGACTGCATCTACTGCCAGGTCGACCGGACAGGACCGCCCCTTCCGGCGGGGGACCTTCCGCCCGCAGAGCTCGTGATGGAGGAGATCACCGCCCTTTTCGAGGCGTTGGATTCGGGCCGCTTCTATCAAGAGACGCCCTTCGGGGAGCTGCCCCCAGAGCTTCGGCAGGTGAAGGACATTGCCTTTTCCGGAGACGGGGAGCCGACCCTGGCCCCGTCCTTCCGGGAGGTCTCCCGGGCCGTCCGGGAGTTTGTGGCAAGGCGTCCCTGGCCAGGGAGCGCCCCGCCCCTCCTGCGCCTCATCACGAACGGGAGCGGACTTTTTTCCGGGGAGAGCCGAAGGGAAACGGGAAAGACCTTTCTCGAAGACGGGCCGGGGGAGATCTGGCTCAAGCTTGATGCGGCGGATCCGGACCACTTCGCCTTCATCAACCGCTCCCGGATCCCCTTTGACCGGATGATGCAGGGACTCGACCTCGTGGTGGCCGATCTTCCGGTCACCATCCAGACCATGGTCCTGGACTTTGGCCGACAGGGGGATCCGGAGGCCAGGCTCTCGGACCGGACTCTCTGGGATCCCCTCCTGAAAAAAGTGGCGGGCTGGGCCGCAGAGGGGAGGGAGATCCGGGCCTGGCATCTCTACAGCGTCGCCCGGCCTCCCGCCCTCGAAGGCGTCCGGAAGGTTCCGGCGGAGCGTCTCGAGGCCTGGGCCAGGGAGGCCGCCTTTCTTCCCTTCCCGGTTCTCGTCTTCCCGTGAGCGTACCGCTTGCGGAGTATTTCGTGGGCTACGCCGGCCTTGCCCACGACAGCGGTCCGGACCACCCCGAATCCCCGGCCCGGCTCTCCGCCCTTCTTCCGGTCCTCGAATCCCGGGTCGGACGGGGGAAGGCCCGCTTTCTCGAGGTGACCCCCGAGCCGGATCTTGGGATCTTCCGGGAGAGCCACAATCCGGAGTACATCGACTTTCTCGAGTCGCTCGCCCCGAACGGTCCCCCGGTCGATCTCGACGGGGATACCCGGGTCGCCCACCCCACGTTCCGGGCCTTGAAGGAGATCGCCGGGGTCCTGCTCGACCTGTCGAAGACAGGGTCCGGGGTGCCCCGCCGCATCTTCTGCGCGGTGCGTCCTCCCGGCCATCATGCCCATTTTTACGGGGGGATGGGATTCTGCGCGGTCAACCACCTGGCCACCCTGGCTGTGGCGAGGGCCCGGGCCAATCCGGCGGAGAGGATCCTTGTTCTCGATTTCGATGTCCACCACGGAAACGGGACCTTCGATATCCTGACACGGCTTCTTTCCCCGGACCAGTTTCTTTTTGTCAGCACCCACCGCTACCCCTTCTATCCCGGAACGGGCTCCGGGCGGGAAAACCGGGAGGGGCCCGGGGGATCGGGCACCCTCGATCTCCCGCTTCCGGCGGGAACCGACGACGAAGACTACCGTTTCGTGCTCGAAGAGAAGATCCTGCCCCGCTGGGACCGCTTCTCCCCCGGAACGGTTCTGGTCAGCGCCGGCTTTGACGGGCATATCGCCGATCCGCTGGGAGACATGGCCCTTACAGACAAGACCTACCGGCGTATCGGAGAGTCGCTGGCCGAAAGGGAGCGGGGGCTTACGGCCTGTTTTCTCGAGGGAGGCTACAGTCTGCCGGCCCTGGCCCAGTCGGCCGACGCCTTTCTCTGTGGATGGGATCGGGAGTAAAATGGGTCATCCCCGGGACGGATCCCGTTCCGGAAAGTGGGACTCAGGAAGCGAGGAAGGTGTGGAGAATCCGTTCGAAGAGATCAAACGGGGGATGCAGGACCTGATTTACAAGGTTCCCATTCTTCCCATGGAGACGGAAGACGGCGGCCGGGAATGGCGGTTCGCCCCGGGAGAGGGGGAGGAACAGGAAATGGCCCGGATCCTGGCCATTTTTGATGGCTGGGAGGAAGGGGAGCGGGAGAGGCTCCTCCTGGGCCTTCAGGAGAGAGGCCAGGAGATCACCGAAATCCTGAGGATAGTCCGGGCCAAGATCACGCTAAACCGGACGAACCGCCACTTCATGGGCTACCTCCGGGAGGGTGCCCCTCCCTCCGCGGGCCGGGACTTCTACCTGACCACCTTCGTGCGCACCGTGGACCACCTTCAGGGAATCTGGCAGGACGTTCTCCGGCAAGACGCTCCCAAGCCTGCCCCGTCTCTCTTGCCGGAAGGACAGTGACGATGGAAAAGACAGCCCAGGCCGGGCGTTGCGACTCCTGCTGCCGCGTGAGTCCGGTTCTTTACAAGATCTCGCTGGGACATGATTTCTTTGACCGGGCGTACGATCGTCTGTCGGCGGTGGACGATCAGGCCCCGCGGTGGTACTGCGAAGAGTGTTCCCGGGAAAAGGACTTCCAGAAGGATGTCAGGAGCATCCGGGAGGAGTTCCTTCGCCTCAGGGCGGGAGAAGACTCCCTTCTGTCTGACCGGGCTATCTTCCAGAAGGCCCGTCGCCGGATCCAGGAGATCGACCACCAGGTCAAGAAGGGCCGGAGCCCCCATGTGATTCTTTCTCCGAGGGACGTGGCCCTTCTGCTCATGGATCTCGAGGCGTGGGAAGAGGAGCACGGAGCTCTGGAATAGGATCCTGACAAATTATAAAGAGAGGAGCGGCATTGGTCCGGAAGGAAACGGCAGGAGGGACGAAGGGTCACGAACGGGAGAGCCGGCTGGCCTTAGGGGACTTCGTGGAACGGGCTCCGGATTTTTCGAAGGAGGAACGCGCGGCCATTCTCGAGATCCTTTCGGCCATCTCCGAGGGGGGCCGGGATCTTGCCCGGCGCCTAGCCCTCGGCCCCCTTCACGGGCTTACGGGAAGTTCGGGGCAGGTCAATGTCCAGGGAGAGGAGGTCCAGGCCTTCGACGAGATTGCCCAGGAGATCTTTTCCGGCCTTCTGGGGGCCTCCGGACGGGTCTCCCTCCTCGTCTCGGAAGAGCGGGAGCATCCCGAAGTCTTTCCCTGCCTCTCCGAATCCCTCTATGTGGCGATGGATCCCCTCGACGGCTCCTCGAACCTCGCCGTCTCCGGCCCCGTGGGATCGATCTTCGCCCTGTACCGGGGGTCGGGCCCGCGGGGGGAGGATCCCGCCCGGGACATCCTTCGCTCCACCCGGGAGGTGGTCTGTGCCGCCTACGTCCTCTACAGCGTCTCAACCCTTCTGGTGGTGGCCTTCCGGGATGAGGCGAGGATGTATGCCCTGGAGCCCTCCTCCGGACAGTTTCTTCCCCTTCCGGGCCCGATTCGCTTCCCCGACGGCGGAGGCCAGACCGTGAGCATCAACACCGGAAACTACACCCGCTGGGATCCGGGGGTCCGCCGCTATGTCGATGCCCTCCATGGCCGCTCTGCCTGGAGCGCGCGTTACGTGGGGGCCCTGGTGATGGACTTCCACCGGAACCTCCTGAAGGGAGGCATCTACCTCTATCCCGGAGATCTTCCCAAAGAGGGGGGCGCCCATCCCGAAGGCAAGCTCCGGCTCCTCTTCGAGGCGATCCCGATGGCCTTCATCGCCCGGGCGGCCGGGGGGCTTGCGACCAACGGCCATCGGCCGATCCTCGAGATTCCCGCCACCCACATCCACCAGCGGGTCGCCCTGGTCGTCGGATCCCGCGAACTGGTCACGGAATACAGTCGTCTCTCCGGAGCCCCGGAGCCGGTCTAGGTGAACAGGATCCCGTTCTCCGGGGGCCTGTCCCGGTTCCACGATCCGGACCATCTTTCTTTTCTGGCGGAGTCTGTCAGGAGAGGGGAAGCCGAATCGCCAGAAGACGGGGCCGGGTCATTTCCTCCATCGCATAGCGGACTCCCTCGAATCCGGAGCCCGATTCCTTGATGCCCCCGTAAGGCCAATGGTCGAGCCGGAAGGTCGGGATCTCGTTTATGAGGACCCCCCCGGCCTCGATCTTCCGGGCCCATCCGATCGCCCGGTCGATCGAGCGGCTGAAAATGCCGGCCTGGATGCCGTAGCGGGACCGGTTGATCCGGTCGATCGCCTCCTCGGGATGGTCGAAGGGGGTGAGGGTCGCCACAGGTCCGAAGACCTCCTCCTGCTCGATCGGCCAATCGCCCTCCGTTCCGGTCAGAAGGGTGGGATAGAGGAGGGAGCCCTCCTGCCTTAGGGGAAGGAGGAGTCGTCCCCCCATGGCGACGGCCTCCTCGATCTTCGTGCGCACCGCATCGGCATGGCTTGACCGGATGAGAGGACCCATCAGGGTCCGGGGGGAGGACGGATCCCCGATTCGCCCCTCCCGTTCGAGATCCCGGATCTTTTGGGAAAGCCCCTCGCCGATCCGCTCGTACAGGGACCGGTGGACGAGAATCCGCTGGATCGAGATGCAGACCTGCCCGGAATAGGCGAAGGCTCCGGTCACGAGCCGGTCGAGGAGTTCCGGCGTCTCCCCGTCGGAAGCGACCATGACGGCGGCCGTTCCCCCGAGCTCGAGCAGAACTTTTTTCCTCGGAACGCGGTCCTTGATGCTCCAGCCGACTGTGGCCGATCCCGTGAAGGAAATGACGGGAAGGGCCGGGTGGCGGATCAGCCGCTCGGTGTCAGAAAGGTCGCAGGGGAGGACCGAAAGGGCCTCGGGGGGAAGGCCCGCCTC
>DAIBTC010000003.1 GCA_027415345.1 Nitrospirota bacterium | reverse complement strand
CATCCGACGCATCTCTCTTGTCCGGAGCGATCTCTCCCTGAGGCTCCCCTCCCGGGGGCTGGGGATGACGCTCCACGCCGACCGGGCCCTTCTCCGGCCGAACCTCTTCATGAACCGCTTCCGTCTCGAGGTTCCCAAGGGGCGCCTTGAGGCGGAGGTCTCCGGCCGGAGCCTCTCCTCCTCTTCCCTTCGTGCCACGGCGACCTTTGCCGAGGGAGGAGTTCCGGACCTCGAGATCCGGACCCGGTCTCCGGGAGGGGGTCTGTCCGTCCAGGGCCAGCTCCTCTCTTTCGGCACAGAGCCCTTGGCCAGCCTCTTCGTGCGGGGAACCGTCGACCTCCGTTCCCTGGCCCCCCTCCTTGCCGGGGGGACCCCCCTCCCGGGGGGCCGGCTCGCCTTCCGGAGCTATCTCCATGGACCCATCAACCGTCTCCGGGCCCGGGCGGTGGTCACCTCGCAGGAAATTTCCGTGGGAGGCCGCAATCTTCGCGACCTCCGGGTGATCCTTTCCATGGTCCCCGGCCTGCTCGAAGCCCGACCGGTGGAGGTGACAGTCGGAGAGTCACGGATCCGTGGCAGGCTCTGGGCCAGTCTCACAGGCCCCGCCCCCCAGGCCCGGGTGAGGATCCGGGAGACGGGCCGGGGAGGACTCATGGGGGCCTTCACCCTCACCGCCTCCGGGGTGGTTCCGCTGCCCCGGCGTCCCGAGGACTGGGGACCCTTTCTCACCGGTCTCGGCCACATTGCGGGGGTCTCCTGACCCATGGGCCCCGAACGCTCCTCCGGAGGAAACAGGACGGGGGGATTTCCCCGGAGCCTCTTCTCCTCCCTCCCCGTCCTGGTCGGTACGATCCTTCTGGCCCTTCTTCTGGTGACCGGTCTCGAGTACCAGCACGCGGCCCGTCCCGGAGGATCGAACCTCATGGCCCGGGTGGTCGTCGTCTTCCTCTTCAACATCGATGTGGTATTGGCCGTCCTTCTCCTCTATGTCCTTCTCCGGAATGTGGCGAAGGTCTACTGGAACCGGTCCGGATCAGGGTTCGGGGGAGGGTTCCAGGCGCGCCTGATCGGCTCCTTCCTCCTCATGGTCCTGATCCCCTCCCTCCTTCTCTTCATCGTGGCCTCGGGCTTTTTGAACACCTCGGTCCAGCGGTGGTTCAGCTTCCCCGTCTCCGATTCCCTCCGGGCCTCGGCCTCCGTCTCCCGGGAGTATTATCGCGAGACCCGGCGCGACACCTTGCGGACCGCCCGGGTCCTCTCCGACCTTCTTGTGGCCCGGGACAACCAGGAGGGAGAAACCCTCCGCGACTTTCTCGAAAAGAAAAAGCGGGAGCTTGGCCTCTCCGGCCTCGAGCTCTACAGGACGGCTCCCGGAGCTCCGGCCCTCATCGCCCGGGCGGTCGATCTCAATGTGCGCCTTCTCGACGCTCCAACGGCCGGCGAACTCGGATCGGTGACAGGAACCGGGAAGAGCCGGGTCACCCATACGGGCGTGGGGGACCTTGTCCGGGGCTTCTATCCGGTCGGCCTTGAAGGTCCAGAGGGCCCTGCCGTCCTGGTGGTGGACGCCTTCGTTCCGGAGGCCTTCTCCCGAAAGCTCGCCACCCTGACCCACGCCTTTTCGGACTACCGGGAGCTCCGCCAGTTCCGAAATCCCATCCGCCAGTCCTATCTCCTGGTCTTTTTCATGATCACCCTGATGATCATCTTCGGGGCCATCTGGTTCGGGCTCTTTCTGGCCCGCCGGATCACCCGCCCCCTCCTGGCCCTGGAAAAGGCCACCGACGAGGTGGCCCGGGGAAACCTGTCCGTCCGGGTTCCTTTAACAGGGGAGGAGGAGTTCGGGGCCCTGGTGGAGTCCTTCAACCAGATGACCTCGGACCTGGCCCTTTCAAGCGAGACACTCACCAATACCAACCGGGAGCTGTCCCACCGGCGGGAGTACATGGAAAAGGTGCTCGAACACATCGGAACAGGGGTCTTTTCCTTAAACCGGGAGAAGATCGTCACCACCTTCAACCGCTCGGCAGAAGAAATCCTGGGAATTCCCCGCTCCTTCGTCCTGGGCAGGCCCCTGGGTGAGGTCATCCATCCCGCCTTCCACACCTTCGATCTCTGGATCGACCGGGTCCTCATGTCGGGGGGGCTCCACGTCGAGGAGGAGGTGACGGTGGGGACGGAACCTCCCCAGACCTTCCGGATGCGCTACAACCGGTTCGAGGACCCGGGGGCAGGGGCCGTCGTCGTCTTCGACGACGTGACCACACTTTTGAATGCCCAGAAGGCGCTGGCCTGGCGGGAGGTGGCCCAGCGGATCGCCCACGAGATCAAGAATCCCCTGACCCCGATCCAGCTCGCGGCGGAGCGTCTCCGGCGGAAGTTTTCCGAAAATGCCTCCGACCTCGCCCGTGTCTTCGAGGAGTCGATCCAGACGATCATCTCGGAGGTCGCCGGGATCAAGCACCTGGTCGACGAATTCTCGACCTTCGCCCGTCTTCCGGAAAGCCGGCCGGTCCTGGCCTCGGTCGAACCGGTCCTTCTCGAAAGCGTCGTCCTCTACCGTTCGGCCCACCGGGGGGTCGAGTTCGAGGTGGAGATCGACCGCAACCCCCCCGACATCTGGATCGACCCCCAGGCCCTTCGGAGGGTCTTTTCGAACCTCTTCGAAAACGCCATCTCCGCGATGAAGGGAGAGGGCCGGATCCGGATCGCCGTCACCCACGATTTCGGCCGGAGCACCCTCCGGATCCAGGTCGAGGACAGCGGTCCGGGAATCCCCCCGGAGGCGGTCGACCGGATCTTCCTTCCCTACTTTTCGACCCGCGACGCCGGGATGGGGCTGGGGCTCGCCATCGTCCAGAGAATCGTGAGCGAGCACAGGGGGACGATCACCCATGCCCCGGCCTCTCCATCGGGGGCGGTCTTCACCATCGAGCTTCCCGTTCCCGAACCGGCCCCCCCGGCCGAGAGGGCGGCGCACCGAAGGGAGACGTGAGTGGACCACATTCTTGTGACGGATGATGAAGCCGCACTCCGGAAGACCCTCTCCTCGGTTCTCGAGGATGAAGGCTACAGGGTCTCGGTGGCGGGATCCCGGGGAGAGGCCCGGGCGATCCTGGACAGTGATCCTCCGGATCTCGTCCTGCTCGACATCTGGCTGGGCGAGGAGGACGGGATCACCCTCCTGGGAGAGATCCTGAAGGAACCCGATCCCCCGGCGGTGGTGGTGATGAGCGGCCACGGAACCATCGAAACGGCCGTCCGGGCCTTGAAATCCGGAGCCTTCGACTACATCGAGAAGCCCTTCTCCCTCGACCGGGTGCTGACCGTGGCCGGCAACGCCCTGAGGCAGCGGGCCCTCGAACGGGAGAACCGGGATCTCCGGGAGCGGATCACGGTCCAGTCCGAGCTGGTGGGCCAGTCCCCCGCGATGGAGCGGCTTCGCGAGCTCATCGCCCGGGTGGCTCCCACCGAAGGGTGGGTGCTGGTCTCGGGGGAAAACGGAACCGGAAAGGAGCTGGTGGCCCGGGCCATTCACCGGGCCTCCCCGCGGGCCAAGGGACCCTTCGTGGACATCAACTGCGCCGCCATTCCCGAGACACTGATCGAAAGCGAGCTCTTCGGCCACGAACGGGGGGCCTTCACGGGGGCCCTTTCGCTCCGGAAGGGAAAGTTCGAGCAGGCTTCAGGAGGGACGCTTTTCCTCGACGAGATCGGGGACATGAGTTTCGGCCTGCAGGCCAAACTCCTGAGGGTCCTCCAGGAACGGGCGGTGGTCCGGGTCGGGGGGAGCCATTCCATTCCGCTCGACGTGCGGGTGGTCTCCGCCTCCAACCGGAACCTTTCCGAAATGATCGCCTCCCGCCTCTTCCGGGAGGATCTCTACTACCGCCTCAATGTGGTCCAGGTTCCGGTTCCCCCCCTCCGGGACCATCGGGAGGACATTCCCGGGCTTGTCGAGCATTTCGTCCGTCTTCTCTCCAGGGATTCGGGCCACCGGCCCAAGGAGTTTTCCCCGGGAGCCCTTTCGCGCCTTGGCGCCCATTCCTGGCCGGGCAATGTCCGGGAGCTCAAGAATCTTGTCGAGAGGCTCCTGATCCTGGTTCCGGGGCCGGTGGTGGAGGAGGAGGACCTTCGCGGGATGCTTCCCGGAAGTCTTCCGGATCTGGCCCCGGAGGCCCTCCCGCAGCCGGAGCTCCCCTTAAGGGAGGCCCGGGACCGCTTCGAGCGAAGCTACGTCATGGAGGTCCTGGCGCGGTGCGGGGGAAATATAGCCAGGGCCTCCGCCCGTCTGGGTGTCGACCGGACCTCCCTTCACAGAAAGATCCGCATGTGGGAGGGGGGGGAGAAGGAAGACGGGAAGGAATGAGCCAAAAGGCCGGGCTGAATTTCGGGGACGGTTTTTCCAGTGCCCTGTCCAGGGAAACCGGGGAACCCCTTTCCTGGAAGGGATCGGATTTTGGCAAGGCCGATCCTTCTCCTGTCCTGTGACTTTCTCCCCCTATGTCAAAATCCCCTTCGGACGGGATCGAGGAGGCCCACTCCCCAGGTGATCCCGCCCCCGATGGCCCCCAGAACCAGGGGGCCCGGAGAAGGATCCGGGGATTTGTCGAGAAAGTCCCCCAGAGTGATCCCCAGGGAGGCCGAAGACGTGTTACCATACACGGACACTGTCCTGGGAATCCGGTCCGGGGGGAGCTTCAGCCGGGTCGCGATCCCGTCAAGGATGCGGCCGTTGGCCTGATGAAGGAGAAAGGCCCGGGCCTCGTGCGGGGTTATGCCGTGGTCCCGGAGGAGGGTGCCGATCTCCCGGGCAAGAATCCGGACGGCATGCCGGAAAAGGGAGGGGCCGTCCATCGACAAAATCTTGCGGCCTGTCTCCGGGTCTGAGGTATAGGTAATGAGGGAGGCGTTCCGGCCGGCCGCCCCGATTCTGAGATCCCGCAGGGAAAAGACCGGACCCGGACCCGAGGGGTCAGCCGAAATCCAGGTGGCCGAAGCGCCGTCCCCGAAGAGGAGGGCCGTCTCCGGGGTATGGACGGGGCAGACGTGTCCCGTCTTGCGCTCGGTGTTCACGAGAAGGATCGCGCCTGCCGATCCGGAGGCGACAAGGCTTTTGGCGGTAAAGATCCCCGTCATGAAGGCTGAGCAGGATCCTCCGACATCCAGGGCGGGGGGCCCTCCGTCGGGATAGAGGCGTGACGAGATCCGGGCGGCGGTCGACGGGATGAAGCTTGATGGCGTGGTGGTGGCGGCCAGAAGGAAGTCCGGCCTGGGCAGGTCCGGAAGGCGGCGGAAGAGGTCATGGGCGGCGCGGACGGCAAGCTCCACCTCGTCCTCGAAGGGGGCGTAGGCCCGGGTTCTGATGCCGGTGAGACGAAAAATGGTCTCGGAAGGCGTCCCCGTGAGCCTTGACAGCTCCCGGTTGTCGACAAGGCGGGATCCGACGGCCCGTCCCGGGATCCTGAGATAGACCGGTCGCGTCGTCATGGACGAAGCCGGTGCGGAAAAAGGAATTTGGACATGACTGTCATTGTGCGGCCGAAGAAGGAGGCCGTCAAGGGAGGTTTTCGGAGTGGGAGAAACGGGAAAACGGCTAGCGGGTCTTCTGGCGGGGGCCCTCCTGATCACGGGGCTCTCGGGGTGCGCAAGTCTCAGCAACACCTTCCAGAAGTACAACCCCTTTACCAACATCCTTCCCAAGGACGAGCCGACCCACTCTTTCCGGACAAAGGTCTTCGGGACCTCGGCCCTTCTCGATGAGGCCTCCCGTTTCTACTTCAAGGGGGATTTCATCGAGGCCCGGGGCGAATACAAGCGTTTTCTGGAGCTTCATCCCACCCATCCCCTCGCGGCCTTCGCCCAGTACAGGATCGGGATGTGCGACTTCTACCAGATCGGGAAGGTCGACCGGGACCCGACACCGACGGAGAAGGCCCTGGCGGACTTCCAGAAGGTCATCGACGAATATCCCGATTCGCCTTATGTGGAGAAGGCGGAGAAGAAGGTGGCCTACTGCCGGGAGAGAAAGGCCGCCCTTCATTTCTATGTGGGCAATTTCTACTACCGGACAAAGTTCTTCAAGGCGGCGGCCTACCGGTTCCATTCGATCCTTCTCAAGTACCCCGATTCGAAGATCTACGCCCGGGCCCAGTTCTGGTATGCCAAGTCCCTTTTTCGGGAAAAGAGGAGGAAGAAGGCCGCCGCAGTCATGGAGACCATCGTCCGCCAGGGGAAGACCTCTCCCTATGCCGGAAAGGCCCGGATCCTTCTCGACTACTGGAAGAGACGGGGGTATATCTGATGGACTATTTTCCCCTTTTTGCCGACCTCACGGGCGAGCCGGTCCTGGTGGTGGGGGGAGGCTCCGTGGCCCTCCGCAGGATCCCCCGCCTCCTCGAGGCCGGGGCCCGGATCACCCTGATCTCTCCCGTGGTCCTTCCGGAGCTCGAAAGGCTTGCGGAGGAAGGACGGATCCTCTGGATTCCCCGAGGCTATCTCGAGGGGGACGAGGCCTCCTTCCGCCTGGCCTTCGCCCTGACCGACGACCCGAAGGTGAACGACCGGATCGCCTCCCGGACCGGGGGGCCCCTGACCAACGTGGCCACCCGGACGACGGTCAGGCCCCTCACCGTTCCGGCCACCCGCAAGGGGGGGTCGGTGATCCTCGCCGTGGCCTGCCGGCCCCCCGATCCGGAGCGTTCCCGACGGCTTGCCGACCTGTGCCTCTCCGAAATACGGAGGAACGAGTCCCATGCGTGATCTCCTCTATCCCCTCGGCCGGGCCCTCCAGCTTCTGGGACTTGTCGTGACATTCGTCGATGTCGTGCTCTTCTTCATCCAGAGCATGACCATGATGTTTCTTCTCAAGATCTTCCTCTTCGGCATCGCGACTTTCTATTTTGGCTATTTTCTTTCGGGACTCGGAACGCCCCGTCCCCGACCGATCCAGCCGGAGAATCCCCGGACCGGAAAAAAGGGATCCCGGGAGCCCTCCGGGCCCCCGGAGACGGGGGACAAATCCTGACAACAAAGGGAGGAATCATGCTCCTTCTCCGCCCACAGAGCCTCTGGACACTCCTTTCCCTTCTGGGAGGGGTGGGGGTCCTCCTTTGCGCCACCCCCGCCTTTTCCGAAGATCTCATCCTCTCCGGCTCCTCCATGCTCTATCCCGCGAACCAGTCCTGGGCCCGCGGATACGAGCAGGAACATCCGGGGGTGGGCCTCCGGGTCCTTGCGCCAGGTTCGGGCGCCGGAATCTCCGGCACCTTTGAAGGGAACATCTCGATCGGAGCCTCGGACATCTTCCTCACCCCTCGTGAACTCGCAAAAAAGGGACATATCGTCCTGATTCCGGTGGCGCTCGAGGGGGTGGTGCCGGTGGTCAATCTTCCCGTCACGGCCCGCACCTCGACCCTGCGTCTCGACGGGGCCCTTCTGGCCCGCCTGCTTTCGGGCCGGATCGCCTTCTGGGACGACCCCCGCATCCTCCGGGAGAATCCCGGCCTCTCCCTCCCCCACCTTCGGGTCCGGCCGGTCGTGCGCGCTGATGCCTCGGGGACCTCCTTTCTCCTGAGCGACTATCTGGCCCATTCCTGCCGGTGGTGGCGGGAGAATGTGGGCCGCGAACCCCTTCCGGAATGGCCGGAAAACCCCAATGCCCGGGCTGTTTCCGGATCCCGGGCTGTTGTGGCCGCGGTCCGGGAAGAGGAGGGGGCGATCGGCTATGTGGGGCTGGGATGGGTCGAACGGTCGGGACTCAGGGCTGTGGCTCTCAAAAATGATGCCGGCCGGTATGTGGCGGCCTCGGCCGGGTCGATCGGAGACGCCGTTGCGGGGATGGGGTCCCGGATCCCCTTTCCGGAAGGGTACAACCGCTCCCTTGTCGGCGGAGGGACCCATCCCGGAGCCTGGCCCGTGACCGGCGTGGAGTTCTGGATGGTGAGTCCCGACCTTCCCGAGCCGACGATGTCGGAAGTCCGTGGTTTGGCGGCGTGGGTCCTGACGGAGGGACAGGCCCCGGGCTATACCACCTCCCGGGGCTTTGTCCCGCTTTGGGGTCTCCCGGGCCGACGGCTTTTGATCCGGAAACTGAGGGAGGTCCTTCCCGGAAATTCCTTCCGTCCGACGACCGGAGGGTAGTCCCTCTTGGCCTCCGGAACCCTACGCCGCGAGGGAGGGCCGCTCGGTCTTCTCTATGCCAGCCTCGGGGCCGTCATCGGCTCCGGATGGCTTTTCGGTCCCCTGAACGCCGCCCGGGAAGCCGGGCCCCTGTCTCTTGGCTCCTGGACGATCGGGGCCCTCTCCATTCTCCTTCTGGGCCTGGTCTACGCGGAGCTGGGGCCCCTCGTTCCCCGAAGCGGAGCCATCATCCACATGAGCCACATCGGGAACGGTCCCCTCCTGGGAAAGCTCTGGAGCTGGATCCTCTTTTTTTCCTACGTCTCTGTCCCCCCCGTCGAGGTGATGGCGATCCTGGCCTACGCCAACAACTACCTTCCGGGCTTCGTGGACCCCGTCTCGGGGCTTCTGACCCTCCGGGGAACCGGAGTCGCCATCCTGCTCCTGGGAATGATCACGGCCCTGAACTTTCTGGTCATCCGGCTGGTCCTCATGATCAACAGCGCCGCCACCTTGTGGAAGCTCGTCATTCCCTTCGCCACCATCGCCCTCCTTCTCCTCCTCTCCTTCCATCCGGAAAACCTCTCCGTCGGAATTCCCAGGGAGGGGCTCGAAGGGATGTTCGTGGCGGTGGGCAACGCTGGAGTCATCTTCAGCTTCTTCGGCTTCCGGCAGGCGGTCGACCTGGCGGGAGAGACAAAGAACCCGGGACGGAACATTCCCTTTGCCGTCATCGGCTCCGTCCTGGTGGGAAGTCTCCTTTACATGGGGCTTGAGGCGGCCTTTCTCCTCTCCGTCGATCCGGGAGCCCTTGCAAAAGGGGGCTGGAAGGGGCTCAGCTTCCCGGGGGTGACCGGTCCCTTCGCGGCCCTGGCCGTCTCCCTGGGAGCCCTCTGGTGGGGGATGGTTCTCTATGCCGACGCCCTGGTCTCTCCGGCCGGCACCGCCTTCATCTACCTGACCTCTGCCGCCCGGATCGCCATGGCCCAGGGGGAGACGGGGAGCGCTCCCCGTCTCCTCTCCCGCATCAACCGCCAGGGAGTTCCCTGGGCCGGGCTTCTCCTGGCCTGGATCCTGGGCTCCCTCTTCTTCTTTCCCTTTCCCTCGTGGCACCGCCTCGTGGCCTACATCTCCTCCGTCACCGTCCTGTCCTACTGCCTGGGTCCCGTCATTCTTCTCCAGCTCAGGCAGGCGATGCCGGAGCTTCCGCGCCCCTTCCGTCTCTGGAAGGCGGGAATCCTCGCTCCCCTGGCCTTCGTGGTCTCGAACTGGATCGTCTTCTGGTCCGGTCTCGCCACCCTGAGATTCACCCTCCTGGCCCTCCTCCTCGTCCTCCTGGGGACGCTCTCGGGGTGGCTTCTCTCCGGAAGGAAAAAAGGTGTCTCCCTGAGGGAGGATTGGGGGCTCTCCCACAGCTGGTGGGTCCTCCCTTACTTCGGGGGCATGTGGATCCTGTCGGAGCTGGGACCCCCGAGTCTGGGAGGACGGGGAGTCCTTTCCTTCTTTGGCGACATGGGGCTGGTGGCCCTCCTTTCCCTCCTGGTGCTCCGCCTGGCCCTCCGGGCCACCGTTCCGGACTCGGAGATCGTCCGCTACATGCGGGAGCTTTCGGAGGGGCCGCCCTCCGGGCCCTGACCCCCCGGACCCTGTCCTGGGCCCACCCGAGTCGTCTTACCCGGGACCCAATCTCCTATTGGTTGACAGAATCCGGAAGCTTTGCCACGCTTCGGGAGTGAGACGGATCCGGTTTTTTCCAGGGGAGGCTCCGATGAATAACGGAAACAGGGGAGGGGAGGCCTTCGGCCATCCGGGGTCGCCTCCCCGCTGGACATCAAGCCGCAAGGACGGAATCGGAACGGCCTACAATACGGCCTCAAACCTCTGGTACACCCTCTCCCACGGGATCGTGAACGAGATCTACTACCCCACGGTGGACCGCCCCCAGATCCGGGACCTGGAATTTCTTGTCACCGACGGACGCTTCGTGCACGAGGAGCGCCGGGACCTTCGCCACGATCTGTCCTTTTTCGGTGAGACCGAGGCTCCGGGCTACCGCCTCGTCTCCTCCGACCGCGAAGGGCGCTACCGTCTCGTCAAGGAGGTGATGGGGGACCCCCATTTGCCCTGCCTTCTGATCCGCGTCCGGCTCGAGGCCGATCCGGCCCTGGCCGATATTCTCCGACTCTTCGTCGTGGTCGAGCCCCATCTCGACGTGGGAGGGGCCGGCAACAGTCTGTGCCGCTTTTCCCATGCCGGCAAGACCGGACTTCTGGGCTGGAAGAACGGAATCTACATGGCCCTGGGGGCGACCATCCCCTTCCGGCACCTCTCCTGCGGGTTCGTGGGGGAAAGCGACGGAGTCACCGACCTTCTCCGCCACCGGACCCTTCGCTGGGAGTTCGACCGGGCCACCGACGGAAATGTGGCGGGAGTGGGGGAGCTGGCGGTGGACGGCTCCCAGGAGTTCACGGTCGGCCTCTCCTTCGGAACGGGACAGCACGGGGCCCTGACCACCCTTTTCCAGTCCTTGGGAATCCACTACATCGAACAGAAGGGACGCTTTCTCGAGCAGTGGAGCCGGGTTTCCGACAAGATCCTTCCCCTGGGCGTCCACGGAGGAGACGGGGGACGGCTCTACCGGATCAGCCACAACATTCTCCGCTCCCACGAGGACAAGCTTTATCCCGGGGCCATCATCGCCTCCCAGAGCATCCCCTGGGGCGACTTCCACGACGACCAGGCCGGTCTGGGAGGATACCACCTCGTCTGGACCCGGGACCTCTGCCACAGCGCCCTTGGCCTCCTGGCCTGCGGCGATGCCGAAAGCCCCTACCGGGCCCTGGTCTATCTGGCGGCCAGCCAGCTTTCCGACGGGGGATTCCACCAGAACTTCTGGGTGGACGGATCCCCCTACTGGACGGGAATCCAGCTCGACGGGGTGGCCCATCCGGTCATCCTGGCCTGGAGGCTTTACCGGGAAAACGGCCTCAAGGCCTTCGATCCCTACCCGCTGGTCCTCTCGGCCGCCTCCTACCTCGTGCGCCATGGTCCCTCCACCCAGCAGGACCGCTGGGAGGAGGCCCGGGGCTATTCTCCCTCGACCTTTGCGGCGATGATTTCCGCCCTGGTCTGTGCCGGCCTCTGGGCCCAGAGCCGGGGGGACGGGGCGGAGGGCCAGTTTTTCCTCGACTATGCGGACTTTCTCGAGAGCCGCCTCGACGGCTGGACGACCACCCGGTCCGGGACGCTCGTGCCGGGGATCTCCCGCCACTACGTCCGGATCCTCCCCACGGTGGCGGGGGACCCCTCTCCGGTGGAAGAGGTCGACCAGGCGTGGATCGAGCTCGCCAACCAGCCGCCGGGGACCCCCTTCCGCTATCCGGCCCGGGAGATCGTCGACGGAGGGTTCCTGGATCTTGTCCGGTACGGGATCCGCCGGGCCGACGACCCCCTGGTGGTCGACTCGGTGAGGGTCATCGATGCCCTTCTCCGGGTGGAGACCCCCGTCGGGCCCAGTTTCCGGCGTTACAACCACGACGGATACGGGCAACGGGAGGACGGGGGGCCCTTCCTGGGCTGGGGGACGGGGCGGGCCTGGCCCCTTCTCACGGGAGAGAGGGGCCACTACGAACTGGCCGCCGGAGGGGATCCTCTCCCCTACCTCCGGGCGATGGAGGGATTCGCGACCGCCGGAGGGCTGATTCCCGAACAGGTCTGGGACGGCCCCGACCTCTCCGGCTCCTCCTGCCGTTTAGGGCGTCCGACCGGGGCGGCGAACCCGCTGGCCTGGGCCCATGCGGAATACATCCGTCTTCTCCGGTCGGTCAATGACGGAGTCGTCTTCGACCGGCTCCCGTCGGTGGGAAGGCGCTATCTGGAGGGCGGGGGACGCCGGGATCTGGAAATCTGGAAGTTCAACCGCCAGCTCCGGCGGATGCGTCCGGGCCAGACCCTTCGCCTCCTGGCCCTTTCGCCCTTCCGGCTCCGATTTTCCACCGACGGGTGGAAAACGGTGGGGGACCGGGAGGCGGTCTTCCTGCCGGCCATCGGGTGCGGCTATGTCGACCTTTTCCTGCCTCCCGGCCAGAAGGCTCCCGTGGACTTCACCTTCTTCTGGACCGCCTCCCAACGGTGGGAAGGAAGGGATTTTTCCGTGGAGATGGAGGGGGAATGAGCGGGAGCGGGGAGGGATCCGAAAGACCCGTTCCCGGCCGTCTGCCCTTTCTCGCGGCCAATTTTCTGGCAGGCGACATCCAGACCGGGATCATGCCCCTCATGAGCATCGACCTCCTGCTGGGAGAGCACTGGAGGTCACGGGAGGTGGGATTCGTCCTGGCCTTCGGGAGCCTGGTCCTTCTCCTGTTCCAGCCGGTCGCGGGGCACCTGGCCGACCGCCTCGCCTCCAAAAGGGCCTTTTTTCTGGTGCTCGCGACATCCTTTGCCGCCGGATGCCTGCTTCTCCACGGCCATCCCTCCCTCGGGAGGACCCTTCTGGCCCAGTTTTTCCTGGGGATGGCCCAGGGAGGTATCATGCCCGTCCTGGGAGCCGTGGCGATGGGGCTCGTGGGCTCCGAAGGGTTTCCCAGACTGACGGGGCAGGCCCAGGGGGCTGGCCATGCCGGCTCTGTCTTCGGAGCGGCCTCGGTCCTTCTGATCGCCCTTCACGGAAGCTATTTCGCCATTTTCGTCTACTACGCCCTTTCCTCTCTCCTGGCGGGGCTGATTCTTTTCGGAGTGCCGGGTGGGGCGATCGATCCCCGGCGTGCGCGCGAGATGGCCATAGAGGGGGAAGCCCTCCCGGTTTCACGAATCTTTTCCCCCTCTCTATTTCTTTTTCTGGGGATTCTCCTGTTTTTCTTTGTCGCGAACACCGCCATGCTTCCCCTGGCGGGGGACAAGCTCTCGGGAATCGTTCTCTCCGAGTCCCCGGCGCGGGTCATGGCCTTTCTTGTCCTGGTGACCCAGGCCGTCATGGTTCCCTTTTCCCTTCTTGCGCCCGCCCTGGTCCGGAGGGCAAAAAACGGCTCCGTCTTTCTCGGGCTGTGCCTCCTGGTCCTGGCCCTGCGCGGAGGGCTTCTCTCGGAGACGCAGTCGGCCGGGGGGATCCTTGTGGGCCAGGTTCTGGACGGGACAGTGATGGGGATCATGTCGGTGGTTCTTCCCGTTCTCGTGGCCGATTTCGCCAGGGGAACCGGCCGCTTCAACCTTCTCCAGGGGGTTGCGGGGGCCGTCGTCTCGGCCGGGGCCTCCCTCTCCCAGCTCCTGGCGGGCCATCTCCTCGATCTCCTGGGCCCGAACCAGACCCTCCTCGTCCTGTCGGCCGTGGCGCTGACAGGGTCGGTTCTGGCGGTTTTGGGCTTCCGGTCCGGGATTCTCCCCCCTCCCTGGGACGAGGCCGCCCGGGATCCCCCGGATCAGGATATTGATTTCGGATGAGGAAGGCAGTAGAATCAAGAAGTTTTTCGCCCTCACGCAGGATATGCCGGATTGTGCCGAAGTGGTGGAATGGTAGACACGCACGTTTGAGGGGCGTGTGGGGAAACCCGTGCGGGTTCAAGTCCCGCCTTCGGCACCATTGTAAGGACGCGGCTGTTCCAGCCAGCTCCGGAGTTTTCACATTTCCGGATCCCCCAATCATTTTCGAGCCCCGGACATTCGGGCAGACGAGATCTGCAGGCCACCTCATTGGTAGAACTTCTCACCCATCTCCAGCCCGTTCCTCCCGATGAATGGGAGGCCCGGCTCGCGGCCGACCGCGAGGAGCTCTTCCGGACCCTCTACGAGAGATCCTTTCTCTATCGACCCGACAATCCCTTCACCCTCTCCTCGGGAAAGACGAGTCCGGTCTATATCGATTGCAAGAAAACCACCCTTGGTCATTGCCGGGCCCAGTACCTCATCGGCCACCTCCTTTTCCACCGGATCGCGAACCGCGATCCCGACGGGATCGGAGGGCTGACACTAGGTGCCGACCCGATCGGAGTGGCGACCTCCCTGGTCAGCGGCCTCTACCGCCGCCCCATCCCCGCCTTCGTGGTCCGGAAGGAGACAAAGGGCCACGGAACGAAGAACCCGGTCGAGGGGGACCTTGTTCCCGGGGCCCGGGTCATCGTGGTCGAGGATGTCGTGACGACCGGGGCCTCGGGCCTCCGCGCCGTCCAGACCTGCCGGGAAAACGGATACGAGGTCATGGAGGTGGTGGCCCTGGTCGACCGGGAGGAGGGAGGGCGCGACCGTTTCCGGGAGCAGGGGGTTCCCTTCTTCTCCTTTTTTACCCTCTCCGACTTCATCGCCCATGACCGGGAGACCCGGGCCGGATAGGAGCCGGCCCGGAGGATCCAAATTTTTTCTTTCCGGTTTTCGGGTGTTGACCCCTTCTTCTCTCTGGGGTATATTGTGCTTTGCCTATGGATCTGGGAATTCATGTCATCTTGTCCCGGGGCCCGATGCCTGCCGGCATCGCACCGAATCAATGAACGCCATTCTGGGGAGGGATTATGCAGATTTACAAGATGGGTTCTTTCAATCCTACCGAAGCCAACTACGCCAACATGACCCTTTTCGTGGTTTTTGTCGTCCTGACCGGAGTCGCCCTCCTGACCGCATTCACGATCATGAAGACCTTCGAGAAGTAGAGGTTTCCGCGTCGTTTCCGGGTCCTGCCGGAACGATCAAGACATGACGGCAACAGGTTTTTGAAACGACATTTTTTATGGCATTATTCTGATGGATTCATTCCTCATTTCGAGGGCGGGATTTCTCCCTGGCGGGGAGATCCCGCTTTTCTGTTCTTCAGCATGTCTCTGACCTCCGGGCGACCTTGAAAAAATTCCTTCTCATATCCCTCATCCTCCTCCTGATCGTCGGAGGGACGGCCGGAACGGCCGGGTACTATTTCTACAAGCGTGTTGTCGCGGGAGTTCCGTCGGTCGACTTCCTGCGCCATTACGTTCCCTTCACCACCTCCCACATCTATGATCGAAACGGCCAGAGAATCGGATCCTTCTACAAGGAGCGCCGGGAGTATGTCCCGCTGGGAAAAATTCCTCCGCTGGTCATTCACAGCATTCTGGCCGTGGAGGATGCCCACTTCTACCAGCATGGCGCCCTGGCCTATGGCTCCATCATCCGTGCGGCCATCTCGGACGCCCTGGCCGGATATCTCCGCGAGGGGGCCAGCACGATCACCCAGCAGCTGGCGCGCAACATCTTCCTGACCCACCGAAAGACCTTCATCAGAAAGCTTCGGGAAGCGATTCTCTCCTACCGGATCGAAAAGGTCCTGACCAAGGACGAGATCCTCGAACTCTACCTGAACCAGATCTATTTCGGGGAAGGGGCCTACGGGGTGTCGGCCGCGGCCAGGACCTATTTCGGAAAGTCCCTCTCGGATCTGGCCCTGCCGGAGATGGCGATGATCGCGGGCATGATCCGCTCCCCCATCGAGTTTTCCCCCTTTCTTCATCCCGAGGCCAGCAAGCGCCGCCAGCTGGTCGTTCTCGACCGGATGGCCCAGGTCCGCTACATCACCCTGGAGGAGAAGAAGAAGGCCTACGCGGCTCCCCTCGAACTGGTCCCTCCCGCCCATTCGGCAAGTCCCAGCGCCTACTTTCTCGAGTATGTCCGCCAGAAGCTCGAAAGGGAGATGCCGGCGAAGAAACTGTTCGGCGGAGGGCTCAGGATCTTCACGACCCTTGACCTGAGGATCCAGCTCCAGGCGGTCCATGCCCTCCGGAAGGGGCTCCGGGCCATCGACCGGAGGCAGGGGTTCCGGGGACCGATCCGGGTCCTCCGCGGAAAGCCCCTTGTGGCCGTTCTTCGCGAGACCCGTCCCGCGGGAAACGCTTCCCTGCTTGAGGACCTGACCGGGACCCGTTCCGAAGTGACGATCCTTCGGGTCGGCCCGAAATACGCCTGGTTTTCCCTGGAGAAGCACCTGGGGCGTATCTCCGTCGAACGGGCCCAGTGGGCCAAAACGGTTCTTTCCGGACCCGAAATCAACCGGGACAGGAAGGTTCTCTCTTCTTTTTCCCTGTCGAAAATCCTGCGGCCGGGGGATGTGGTCATGGCCCACATCCTGGCCTCCGCGAAGGAGAAGTCCGGATGGCTCCTCGAGGGATCCCTGGACCAGGTTCCCCTGGTCCAGGGGGCCGTCGTGGCCCTGGACCCCAAGACCGGGGGGATTCTGGCCATGGTGGGCGGGTACAGCTTCAAGCGGAGCAAATTCAACCGGGCCGTCCAGGCCCTGAGGCAGCCGGGATCGGTCTTCAAGGTGATCGATTACGGGGCCGCCCTGGAGAAGGGATTTTCCCCGGGTAGCATCCTGAATGATTCGCCCCTGGTCTTTTTTGACCGGATCCATCACCGGGTCTGGAGACCGAAGGATTTCGAGAGGAATTTCCTGGGTCCTGTTCCCATGAGGAAGGCCCTGGCGGAGTCGATCAACCTGGCGACCATCCGGCTCGTCCGGAAGGTGGGGGTGGGATCGGTGATCGATTTCGCGAGAAGGCTCGGGATCACGACACCCCTTCCCCATGATCTGACCCTGGCGCTGGGCTCGGCCACGGTGCGTCCCATCGAAATCACCGGGGCCTACTCCGTCATCGCCAACGAGGGGATCCGGGAGCCCCTCCATGCCGTGGACCGGGTTTTCGACTACCACAAGACCACCATTTTCCGATTCGTGCCCGAGCCCCGTCCGGTCTACGACCCGGCCTACAGCTATCTCATGACCTCCATGATGCAGAGCGTGATCCGCGAGGGAACGGGGAGGGACGCCCTTTCCCTGGGAGTCCTTCTCGCTGGAAAAACCGGGACCACCAACGACTTCAGGGACGCCTGGTTCATCGGCTTTTCCCCCAGTCTCGTGGTGGGAGTCTATGTCGGCATGGACGATCACCGGTCCATGGGCCACGGAGAATTCGGAGCCAAGGCCGCTCTGCCCATCTGGATGGATGTGATGAAGGGGTCCCTCCCGTACTTTCCTCCGAACCAGACCTTCCGGATTCCCGATGACATCGTCGATGTCCGGATCGATCCCGAAACGGGTCTTCGCGTTCCGCTCACAGCCCGGAAATTCGTCGTGGAGGAGTACAAGAAGGGCGAGGAACCCCTGACCGAAGCGGCAACGGGAACGCCCCTTCCCGATGCCGGTCTCTACAACCTGACCGGCGCCCCCTGAGAGGACGATCCCCAGACCCCCCTCAAAGAATCGGTCGCACCCTCCGGGAAAAGCTGATAGAATAGACAATATTCCCACCATTGCGGACTCTTGTCCGAATTCACAGGCGGCTTTGTTGGAGGAGACTCCCATGGACCGGGACCCGGCCATTGTCAATTCATCGGCAACCGGGGGAGGATCTGTGTCCGTCACAGTCCAGCTCCCCGAATCCTTAAACCTTGCCCTTTCCGAAAAGGCCCGATCCCTCGGCCTCAGCCGGGAGGAATGTCTCCTGCGCTCCCTTTCCGAGGATCTGGCTGCCTCAGAGGTTGTCCTGGGTCCTGTCCGGGCCGAGATCGGAAGGCTCTCCGAAAAAAGCGACCGGCTGATGGAAACGATCCGGGAGGAGTTTCAGGAGATCGACGACCGGAACCGGAGGGCCTATGAGGCCCTGGCCCAGTCGCTCAAGCCTTCCCGGAAGGAATGGGGGCTGATCGGGGGAGGGGCGGCCGTGGTGGCGGTCCTTCTTCTCCTTCTGGCGGTTGTCCTAGGACCCGGTCCCGCCCCCGGGACCAAGGCCGGGGCGGGACCCGGAAAGCCTTCGGTCTCTCTTCCCTCCCAGCTCGGGGAAAAGGACAAGTACGTCTATTTCGTGGGCCGATGGTATCTGGGAGTCCGGGACCGGATGTCGACCAAGGAGAGGCTTTTCCTTGAAAACTACCTGAAGCCCTTCGACAATTTCGATGAAGACCTGAAAGCCCGGAAGGCCGCAGGCCTCTAGGTCAGGGCTTGCCCCCCTCGGCCTTTCTGGGATCTTCGGGCCGAGGCTGGCTGTCGACGTAGGCGGCCACATCCCAGGCCTGCTGGTCGGAGAGGGTTTCCCCCTTGGAAAGGGGCATGTTCATTTTTACGAACCCCGCGAGTTTGGACACCTTGTAAAAACCCGCCCCCTTGGTGTAGGAATGCGGTCCCCAGACCGGGGGGAAGGCCACCTGGTCGTTGTCCGACTGGGTGCCCTGTCCGTCCAGGCCGTGGCAGAGGGAGCACCGGGCCTCGAAGATCGCCTTTCCCCGAAGGGGATCGGGAGGACGGGCCGGCTTCGACATCCGGACGATCCCCTGTCCCTTCAGGTAGAGACCGACCGGGGCTCCCCGGGAGACCCAGAAGCTGTAGGCGATAAGGGCCTTCATCGTCTTGCTCCCGACCGGGGGAGGGGTTCCGTTCAGGGAGAAGCGGAAGCAGCCCTGGATCCTCTCTTCGAGGGTGTTGACCTGGTGGTTCTTGCTCCGGTAGCGCGGATAGGTTCCGTAGGCCCCCCAGAGCGGGGCCGAATAGGGCTTGATCCCCCGGTCGAGATGGCAGCTTTCGCAGGTAAGGTCGTTTCCGACGTACCGGGGGGCGTACTGGCCGGTGTGGATGAAGATCAGCTCCCCCTGGCGGATGAGCCGTCCCAGGGGTCCGTTGGGCAGGGTGCCCTCCGCGGGAGGAGCGAAGAACTGGAAGTTTTGGTTCCCGGTGGCCCCGGTCGGCCGGGGATCGAGAAGAAGTCCTGCGGCAAGAAGAATCAATAGGATCAGGGATCGGGCGGTCATGGGGTCGGGGTCTCCTTCTCGGGAATGAGCCGGAGGCGGTCCGGCCGGTTTTTTTCGGGGATTTTTCCATAGACGGGGGGATCGAGGCTGGCGAAGTACTGGGCGACCGCCTTGATTTCACGGTGGGTAAGCTTCGAGGCGATGCCCCGCATCAGGCCTTCGGGGTCGTCCTTGCGGCGGACGACGGCAAAGGAGATCAGCTGGCCCATGAGATAGGTCGTGCTCTGGCCGGCGATATAGGGAAAGTTCGGGGGGATTCCACGCCCGTCCTGGCCATGGCAGAGGATGCAGGCCGGGATGTTCCGGTCCCAGAGTCCCCGGTGGGCGATCCGGCGGCCGAGCTCCCGGAGGGCCGGGTTGTAGGAGGCGGGATCGTTAAGCTTGGGGGTGCGGACGGTCGAGTAGTAGAGGGCGACGGCCCGGATGTCCCGGCGCGAGAGGTTCTGGACGATTCCGTCCATGTAGGGGGAGTACCGGGTTCCCTCCTGGACGCCACGGATCTCGCGATAGATGTAGGTTTCGGTCTGGCCGGCGATCCGGGGAATCCCCACGGAGGGCATGCCCCCTCCGTTGATCCGGTGGCATTCGGCGCAGGCGGTGTTTCCGGGAAGGCCGTTTCCCTGCATGGCGATGGTGTGGCCCCAGGCGATGAGGGCGGCCTCCGTGTCGGCCCCCCTGGCCCGGGAGGGGAAAAGGGCAAGGAGCGCTCCCAACAGGATCCCGGCCCGGGTAAGCGAAGAGAAAAGGCCTGATCCAGACCTCGAAACAACCATCACCTGTCCTCGCGGAATGATTGGAATTTTTGTCCATTATCGACCGTCTGAAAGGCGTCTGCAAGCGCCTCCTCCTTGAATGGAATCGAAAAAAAACGCATAATCGGGGGCAGAAGACAGAAGTCCGGGAGTGACACCGCCTGGTCAGGATTTCAACAACGATGAAGGGATAGGTGAACCATGGGGATACGTATCGGGATCAACGGCTTCGGGCGGATCGGCCGGCTGACCTACCAGGCCATGCTGGAAAGAAACCCGGCCACCAGTGCGGAGGATATCGAGGTCGTGGCGGTCAACGACCTGACGGAGCCTGCCCAGCTTGCCCATCTTCTGAAATACGATTCGGTCCACGGAACCATGAGACAGGATGTTGGCGTGGAGGGGGACTCCATCGTGGTGGGTGGTCGCCCGATCAGGGTCTTCAAGGAAAATCATCCCTCCAGGATTCCCTGGGAGGACTTGAAGGTCGACCTCGTGATCGAGTCGACCGGCCGCTTCGAGGACCATGAGAGTGCGTCGGAGCATCTGAAGCACGGGGCCAGAAAGGTCGTCATCACCGCCCCCGCCAAGGGAGCGGACTGCACCCTGGTCATGGGTGTGAATGAATCCCTCTACGATCCCGCGAAGCACAACATCATCTCCAACGCCTCCTGCACCTCCAACTGCCTGGCCCCCGTGGTCAAGGTTCTTCACGAGGCCTTCGGGATCGAACGGGGCTTCATGACCACCGTCCACTCCTACACGAACGACCAGAGGCTCCTCGATCTCCCCCACAAGGACCTGCGGCGGGCCCGGGCGGCCGGGGTCTCCATGATCCCCACCACCACCGGAGCGGCCCGGGCGATCGGGCTTGTCATCCCGGAGATGGAGGGCCGTCTCGATGGAACGTCGATCCGGGTTCCGACCCCTGACGTTTCGCTCAACGACCTGACCTGCGAGGTGAGGGTTCCCACCACCGTCTCCGATGTCAATCGCGTCCTCGAGACGGCGGCCAACGGTCCGCTCAAGGGGATCCTCGCCTATTCGGCCCTTCCCCTGGTCTCGATCGACTACCGGGGCAATCCCCATTCCGCGATCGTCGATAGCCTTTCGACAAGGGTGATCCGGGACCGGATGGTCAAGACCCTGGCCTGGTATGACAACGAGTGGGGCTACTCCTGCCGCGTTTGCGACCTTGTCACCTACATCTGTACGCATTTTTCCTGAGGCCGGAACAAATCCGTGAGGCCCCGAACAACCTGACCAAGGAGGAAGGGTGGAGCGATCGAAGCAGTGCGTCGACCAGCTTGATGTCCATAACAAGCGCGTTTTCCTGAGGGCTGACTTCAATGTTCCCCTGGACGGGGACATGCATATCACCGACGACCGCCGCATCCGGTCGGCCCTTCCGACCATCAACTATCTGATCGACGAGGGAGCGAAGGTGATCCTGGCCTCCCATCTGGGCCGTCCCAAAGGCGCTCCGGACGCGAGATATTCCATGGCCCCGGTGGCCAAGAGGCTCTCCCGGCTCCTTTCGAAGGAGGTCCACTACACGGGTGAGCTTGTCGGGCCGGCGGTGGAGCGGGAAATCGGAAAGATGGCCCCCGGAGAGGTCTTCCTTCTGGAGAACCTCCGCTTCGACAAGGGGGAGGAGACGAACGACGAGGAGTTTTCGAAGAAGCTAGCCCGTCTGGCCGACGTCTATGTGAACGACGCCTTCGGGACCGCCCACAGGAGCCATGCCTCTGTCGTGGGGATCACCCGTTACATCAAGGAGCTCTCGATCGGGTTTTTGATGAAAAAGGAGGTCTCCTACCTGAAGGGGGCCATCACCAATCCCACCCGTCCCTTCGTGGCCGTCCTGGGGGGCGGCAAGGTCTCGAGCAAGCTGGGCGTGATCGCCAATCTCCACGAGAAGGTGGACAAGATGGTGATCGGCGGAGGCATGGCCTTCACCTTCTATCGCGCCATGGGGCTTGAGACCGGGAAATCCCTGGTCGAGGAGAACCTCGTGGATGTCGCCCGGGAGATGATCGACAAGTCCCGCACGAGAAACGTCAAGTTCTATCTTCCGATGGACTGCGTCGTGGCGGAGAGCCGCGAGAGCAATGCCCCCACAAAGATCGTTCCCTACCAGGAGATCCCGCCGGGCTGGACGGCCCTCGACATCGGTCCGGCCTCCGTCCGCCTCTTCTCGGAGGTTCTGGAGAATGCCAAGACCATCCTCTGGAACGGGCCGATGGGAGTCTTCGAAGAGGATGCCTTCTCGCGGGGAACCTTTGCCATGGCCCACTCTGTGGCCAACTGTTACGCCCTGACGATCGTCGGCGGAGGAGATACGGCCCTGGCTGTCTACCGGGCGGGAGAATCGGACAGCATGACCTTCATCTCGACGGGGGGCGGCGCGGCCCTCGAACTTCTCGAGGGCAAGGAGCTTCCCGGCCTTTCGGTGATTCCCGACGCCACCTGAGATAGGGAGCGTTCATGCTGATGATCGCCAACTGGAAGATGAACATGACCAAAGGCGAGATTTCCGCCTTTCTCGATTGCCTGGCCGGAGAAGACCGCTGGAGGGTCTGGAGGGACAAGGGGGTCCGTCTTGTCCTCTGCCCGTCCTATCCCTATCTCGAATTTCTGGGGGACCAGTGCAAAAGCCGGAACCTCCCGTTCGGGATCATGGCCCAGAACATGTGCGCCTTCGAAAAGGGAGCCTACACGGGGGAGGTCAGCGCCGCCATGCTCAAGGACCTGGCGGTCGAGGGGGTCCTCCTGGGACATTCGGAGAGGCGCCAGTATTTTGGGGAGACCGACGGGACCGTCGCTGAAAAAGTGACGCGCGCCCTGTCCGCAGGTCTTCTTCCTGTGGTCTGTTTCGGCGAGACGCGCCAGGAGCGTGAATCCGGAAACTGCCAAACGGTCTGGAGCCGGCAGGTCGGCCCGGTCTGGGAGCGGGTCCAAAAGAGCCGGGAAGCAGGGATCCGGATCCCGGTCTACTGGGCCTATGAGCCGGTGTGGGCCATCGGGACCGGTCAGACCGCCGGTCTTCCGGAGATCCGGGAGGTCTCCTCCCATCTCCTGAAGACCTTCGGCCCGGACTGTGCCTCGGGCCTTCTCTACGGAGGGTCGGTCAATGACGAGAGCGTCTCCGGGCTCTTCGAAAAGGGGACGCTTCATGGCTTCCTGGTAGGAACGGCCTTTCTTGACGGGGGCAATGTGCTCCGGGTCTTCGACAGGCTCTTCGGCCGTCCCTGAGGCAAAAGGGATGGCCGCCAGGGGTTGACAATGACATTTCATCGTTTACGGGAAGGAAACGTTTCATGAGCATTTTCATCACCATCGTCCATGTCCTCACCTCTCTTCTCATCATCGCCGCTGTCCTTCTCCAGTCGGGGAAGGGGGCCGAAACCGGAGTCATGATCGGCGGCTCCAGCCAGTCGATGTTCGGGGCCCGGGGGGCCACGCCCTTTTTGAGCAAGGTCACGGTCGTCCTGGCCACCATCTTCATGGTGACCTCCCTTTCGCTCGCCCTTCTCAAGCAGAACCCCGTCGGATCCTCCCTGCTTCTGAACGCCCCGATCAAGGCGCTTCCGGCTCCGGAAGTTCCCGCCAAAAATCCGGTCGCGTCCGCTCCAGCCAAAAAACCCTGACGGGTTTTGGCGCATCATTGGGACTCCGGCTCATTCTCATCGTGTTCCTTCTGCTTCTTCCTTCCTGTTCCCGGGGAGGGGCCGGGGGAACCGACCGGGTCTTCACCCTCGTTCCCCGCCCGTCTCCCCTCAACGGCCGCCTGACCTTCGACATCCTCTCCGATCCCAAGACCTTCAATCCGGCCCTGGCCCAGGAGACGACCAGCACGCAGGTCCTTGGCTATCTTTTCCGGGGCCTGACGCGGGTCTCCCCCTATGACGGCCAGATAAAGCCTGATCTTGCGGAAGGCTGGAAGATCGATTCCTCCGGAATGAGGGTCACCTTTACCCTGGAGAAGGGGGTCCGCTGGTCGGACGGAACCCCCCTGACCTCCCGGGATGTGGTCTTCACCTTCAACCGCGTCTACTACAATCCGGCCGTGGCGGCTGCCGTCCGGGACATCCTGACCGTCGACGGCAAGCCCTTCACGGTCCGGGCCATCGACGACCGGACGGTCATCTTCGAGACGGCGAAACCCTTTGCCCCTCTTCTGGAGGAGCTGGGGGTGGAGATCCTCCCCGAGCATCTCCTCTCGAAGGCCGTGGACGCCGGACGCTTCAACACCACCTGGTCGGTGAGGACCCCTCCCTCCGGAATCGTGGGAACCGGGCCCTTCCGCCTCAAACGATATGTCCCCGGACAATACCTTCTTCTCGTCAAAAATCCCCTCTACACGCCCCCGCCGGGCTTCAGGCGGCCGATTCCGGCCGATCTTCCCTATCTCGACCGGGTCATTCTCCGGATCATTCCCAACCAGAACAGCGAACTTCTCCGATTTCTGGCGGGGAAAAGCGACCTGATCGGAGTGAGCCCCTCCCAGGTGCCGGTCCTTTCTGATGTCGCGGAGTCCCGGGCCTTCCGTCTCCTTGTCCGGGGGCCATCCCAGACGGAAACCTTCCTGACATTCAATGAAAACCTGAAGGCGCCGATCCCTTCCTACAAGATCGCCTGGTTCCGCAGTCGCCGTTTCCGGCAGGCGATCGCCTACGCCATCGACCGCAAGGCCCTGATCAATGTGATCTACAACGGGCTGGGGGCCCCGATTCCCGGACCCGTGAGTCCGGCCAACAAGACCTTCTTCGATCCGGGGGTCTTCCGTTACCACCGTGATCCCGACCGGTCCCGGGCCCTTCTGGCAAAGGACGGATTCGTATGGAAGAATGGGCGGCTCTATGACGCCACCGGCCACCGGGTCACGATCCTTCTCATGACCAACACCGAGTCTCCGGAGCGGATCTCCATGGCCCAGATGGTCCAGGCCATGCTGGATCCCCTGGGAATCCGTATAAGGGTTGTCCCGCTCCAGTTCAACATGCTCTCGACGATGGTCCTTTCCTCGCATCAGTGGGAGATGCTCCTCTTCGGACTCACCGGGACCCTGGATCCCCACGGAAACGCCACCGTCTGGCGGTCATCAGGCTTTCTCCATCTCTGGAACCCCGGAGAGAAGAGACCCTCGACTCCCTGGGAGGCCCAGGTCGACCGCCTCTTCGACCAGGGGGTCGGAACCTTCGACGTCGCCCGACGCAAAGAAATCTATGCCCAGTGGCAGGAGATCGCCACCCGGGAGGTTCCGATGGTCGACCTCGTCAGTCCCGACGCCATCACGGCGGTCCGGAAGACCCTGGGAGGAATTCATCCCACCCCGCTGGGCGGGGTGATTCCCCATATCTCGCTTGTGACCCAGAAGGCCCGTCTGGTGATCCGATGATCAGGGCCGTCCTCCTCCGTCTCTCCCACATGCTCCTGGTCCTTCTGGGGATCATCTTCCTCTCCTTCGTCATGATGGATTTCGCCCCGGGAGACTTTCTCTCCCAGATGGCCCTAAATCCCCAGATTTCCCCGCGCGTGATCGCCTCCCTCAAGGAGCAGTACGGACTGGGTCTTCCCTTCTTCACCCAGTTTGTTCACTGGATGCGCGCCCTTCTCCACGGGAATCTGGGATACTCCTTTTCCTACCATGTTCCCGTCTCCGACCTGATCGCCCAGAGGGTTCCGATGACCCTCCTTCTCACGCTGACTGCCGTCATCATCGCCTGGGGGGCCGCCCTCCCCCTGGCGGTCTTCGGGGCCCGAAGGGAAGGGGGGCTTTTCGACCGGTCCCTGCTCTCCTTCTCCTATCTTTCGATTTCGGTCCCCTCCTTCTTCCTGGCCCTCCTGGGCCTTCTGGTGGCCGAGAAGACCGGATGGTTTCCCATCGGAGGGGCCCGGTCGGCCTTGGCTTCCGGGGCAGGCTCCGGAGAGCGCCTTCTCGACCTTCTCCGGCATCTGGTATTGCCCTCCCTGACCCTGGCCCTGGGAAGCTTCGGAGTCCTCTACCGCCTCATGCGATCGTCCGTCCTGGAAGTCCTCTCCCAGCCCTTCATGACCGCCGCCAGGGGGCTTGGGTTGCGCGAGCGCGTCATCTTCTGGCGGTATCTTTTCAGGAATGCGGTCAACCCCCTGGTGACCCTCTTCGGGATGGAGCTGGGCGGCCTCCTTTCCGGGGCGGCCTTTACCGAGATGATCTTCGGCTGGCCCGGGATGGGCCGTCTCATGCTCCATGCAGTGATGACCCGGGACCTCTACCTGGTCATGGGAGGGGTCCTGATGGGAGCGGTCCTCCTGCTCCTGGGGAACCTCCTTGCCGACATGATGCTCTATCTTCTCGATCCCCGGGTCAGGGAGAGGGCATGAGGGAGGGGGCAGGGACCTTACTGCGCAGGGTGGGCCTCTCGGGGGTGCTGCTGATCCTCCTGGGGGTCACGAGTCTCTTCGCGGAATTTCTGGCGCCCTACCGCTATGACGCGGTCCGGTTCGACCTTCCCTATGCCCCCGCCGTCTGGCCTGAAATGGGAAAGGGCGGTCTCGTCGTTCCGGTTCTGGCTCTCAGGGATCCGGTGCGGCGCCGGTATGTGAAGTCCGGCCGGACCGTCCCCCTGCGGTTTTTCTGCCGGGGAGAGGCCTATACGATGTGGGGAATCATCCGCTCCTCCCGCCACCTGGTATGCGCCCGGAGTCCGGGCCGCTTCTACCTGATGGGGGGAGACCTCTTCGGGCGGGACCTGTTTTCCCGGCTTCTCTACGGCATGCGCTTTTCCTTCCTCCTCTCCCTTCTGGGCGTGGCGATCTCCTTTTCCATCGGAACCGTGGTGGGGATGGTGGCAGGGTATGCCGGCGGCTGGACGGACCGGATCCTGATGCGCCTCTCCGAGATCGTCATGGCGGTCCCGGCCCTCTATCTTCTGATGGGACTTCGTTCCATCGTTCCCTACGGACTCTCCTCCGAGGCGATCACCCTGATCATCACGGGGTCCCTGAGCCTCATCGGATGGGCTTCCCTGTCACGGGTGGTCCGGGGCCTCGTCCTCTCCCTGTCCGGGCGTGATTTCATCCTTTCAGCGGTGGCGGCAGGGGCTTCTCCCGCCCGCGTGATCTTCCGCCACCTTCTGCCCAACATGCGCTACTATCTGCTGGTCAGCGTGACGCTCTCGATCCCGGCCTTCATCGTGGGGGAGGCCGGTCTCTCCTTTCTGGGCCTTGGGCTGTCCGAACCCCATCCGAGCCTGGGAAACATCCTGGCGGAGAGCCAGTCGCTTGAAACGATGAACAGTGCCCCCTGGCTTCTGGCCTCGGGAGGGCTCATCGTTCTCCTGGTCGTCCTCTTCAACCGCCTGGGGGATCTCCTGCGGGAGGTCCCCGGAGAGGGGAACGGAAGCCATCGGTGAAAAAATGAGGAGAGAGGAATGACCGAAAGCCCTAGGGTGAGATTGTCAGACTACGAACTGGTCCTCTGGGACCTGGACGGGACGCTGGTGGATTCGCGGCTGGACCTGGTGGAGGCGACGAACGTGGCCATGAGGGCCCTGGGGTATCCGCTTGTCCCTTTCGACCGTTTTTCCCGGATGGTGGGTCAGGGAGTGCGGCATCTCGTGACCGAGGCGCTTCCGAAGGACACCTCCCCGGAGACGGTAGAGAAGGCGATCGATCTCTTCCTGGAGTGGTACCGCATTCACCTGGCGGACAACACCCGGTTCTATGACGGGATTTTGGAGGGGATCGCCCGGCTTTCCGTTCCTTCGGCCGTGGTCTCGAACAAAAGGGAGGGACTGTGCCGCTCCCTTCTCGAAAGGCTGGGAGCCGACCGATTTTTTGTAGAAATCGTGGGAGGGGATTCCTGTTCCGAACGAAAGCCTCACCCCATGCCGATCCTTCATGTCGTGGAAGGGCGCGGGGTCGATCCCGTCCGGGTCCTCATGGTCGGGGACAGCGCGGTGGACATCGAGGCCGGGGTCAGGGCCGGAGTGAAAACCTGCGGGGTCCTGTGGGGATTTGGAGACCCGGGGGGGAATCCCTCCTTCAGGCCGGACTTCCTGGCGGCTGGCCCGGATGAGCTCTTTCCGGGGGCGGGCTGACGGTCCCCGAAAGAAGGGAGAGGGTGGCTCCCAGAAGGCCCAGGAGGAGCGAGAGGTTGATGAGAAAGGTGATGCGATGGGCCATGGCGAAGGCGTCCGCCCTCGCAACATCGGCCGGCATCTGGTCGTGCAGCCGCTTGAGTTCCAGGGCATGGGGCCCCAGGTAGAGGGCCAGGGCCCCCGAAAGGACCAGACCACCCGTCCATCCCCAAAGGAGGGCCCGGGTGGGACGTGAGGAAATCCGGGAGAGGAGCAGGAGGAGGGAGACCTCGATGATCGCCCCGGTAAAGAGAAGGTGAAAATACCCTGGAAAAAGGACCGACACGGCCTCTCCTGCCTTCGCGACCCCCAGGTGCGCAAAAAGGGAGGGGGCGACGAACAGGGTCATCAGGAGCGCCCCTCCCGTCATGAAGACCAGCAGGTATCCGTAGACAAGCCAGAGAATGCGGGGAATCATCATAAGTCCTCAGATCAGGGTTTCCCGAGGTCTTCCATTCCGGAAGACTCATTGTTCTTAGGGTACACCGGTCCACGCCCGGAAGCCAAGAAAGACCGCCCGGGGTATCGCCCTTTCCGGGATGTGGACGGAATATGGCTTGAATATTTTTCATTTGGTGGCTAAAATAAAAAAGATATGCGTTTTTAAGAAAGAAAAAATGTATCACGGGTCCGCGACGTTCCGGATATCTGTTCTAGCCTGAAGGTTTTCTCATGGCGCAACAAAACCGGGGTGGCTGGTTCATTGCGAGGGTCGGCTTCGAGCTGGTGGCGGTGACCTTTTCCTTCGCCGCTGTCGGGTACTACCTCGATACGATCCTGAAGATGAAGATTTTTCCGGCACTGTCGCTCCTGGGGCTGGTGGTCGGCGGTGTGACCGGTTTCTGGCTGGTCTACCGGGAGATGAGCCGGCTGATCGACGACGACAGCGACAAGAGCTGAGGTTCCGGCTCTTCCGCCGAATTTTCGAAACATTGGGAGGCATGGTTGCAGGGCAATCCTCTGGAAGAGTTCTTCCTTCATCCGATCATCCGGCTTCATCTCCTGGGATTCGATATTTCCGTGACCCAGGCGGTGGTCTCCCTGTGGTTGATGGTAGGGATCACGGCCCTGGCGAGCCTGTATTTTGTCCGGGTGGCGACCCTCGTTCCGGGACGTTTCCAGACGACTCTCGAGATGCTCTTTGAAACGCTGACGACGGTCGTTGACGAAAATGTAGGCGCGGAAAACCGGAAAAAGTTCCTCCTTCCGATTTTCGTCCTCTTTCTCTTCGTCTTTCTCAGCAATTTTCTGGGCCTGATTCCGGGGGTCTATACGATCACCTCCCAGATCGTCGTCACGGGCCTCCTGGCCCTCACGGTCTATCTCATCAGCCTTGTGATCGGGTTTGTGAAGCACGGGTTGAAGTTCCTCTCGATCCTGGTCCCGGAAGGAGTTCCCGGATGGATGATGCCTCTTGTCGTCCCGATCGAGATCATCTCACAGCTTGCGCGTCCTCTCTCCCTGGCGGTTCGTCTCTTCGCCAACATGACGGCCGGGCATACGATCCTCTTCGTGCTCCTGAGCCTGACGACCTCGCTTGCGATCTATCTCAAGTGGCTCCCTTTTTCCATTTCAGTCGTCCTTTACCTGCTCGAAGTCCTGGTGGCCTTTATCCAGGCTTATATCTTCGCCGTTCTCTCCGCCGTCTACCTGGGGCAGGCGATGAAGTTGAACCACTAACGACAGTTTATTTCAATCATCAGGAGGAACTTTTTCATGGATGTGCATGCAGCAGCGTTGATCGGTATGGGTGCCGCGGCGATCGGTGTGGCCGGATCGGGAGCCGGAATCGGGTATATCTTCGGGAAAATGATCGAGGCCGTCGCCCGCCAGCCCGAGATCGAAGGCCGCGTCTCCAAGTACATGTGGCTGGGCTTCGCCCTCTCGGAAGCCGTGGCCCTCTATGCACTCGTGATCGCCTTTATCATCATGGGTCTCAGAAAGTAGACCTCTTTCAGGATCCGAAAGTCTGGAGTTTCCGGACGGCCCGCCTGATTCACGTCAGTCGGACGGATCACCATCAGGGAATCAAAGGATTGGACCATGCCTCAGTTTGATACGAAATTTTTTCCCTCTCTTGTCTTCTGGTCGGTGGTGTCCTTTGCGCTGATGCTTCTGATCGTCGCGAAATACCTGTACCCCGCCATGACACGGATCCTTGAGGAGCGCCGGAAAAAGGTCTCCTCCGACCTCGAGGCCGCCCGGGCCAACCGGGAGGAGTCCGAACGGCTTCTGGCCGAGCAGCGTGCCCTTCTCGAAAAAGCCAGGGCCCAATCCGACGCCATGATTCGCCAGGCCGAGGAAATGGCCCGGACGCTCCGGGAGGAACGGGAAAAGGAACTGGCCCTTTCCGTCAAGGCGGAACTCGACAAGGCCACGGCCCAGATCGCGGCCGACCGGGAAAAGATGAAGGCGGACCTCCGGACGGAGACGGTGACCCTCATCGTTCGGAGTCTCGAAACCCTTCTTGAGGAAAGCCTCTCGGACACCCAGAAGGTTCTCTTTATCAACAAGGCGATGAAAGCGCTCGACGAGAGGAAGGCCGGCTGATGGGGCGGCGCCTTGATGAACGTTTTCTGGACAAATGGGCCGAAGCGATCGCCGGCACGATCGGAACGGATGAAGGAAAGCTTGACCGGTGGATGGCCATCCTGGATCTCATGACCCGAGTCCGGAAAATTCGTCCGGCGATGAGTTTTGCCCTGGATGGACGGTATTCCCTCGAAGACAAGACAGGTTTTTTCCGGAATCTTCTTTCCGAATCCCTGGGCCAGGAGCTTCCGGGTCAGGAGGAGCTCCTTCTTGAGCCCCTCCTCAAGGGGAATCTGTGGGAGGGAATCCCCCATCTGGCAAGGGCCCTGGAGACACGTTTCGACCTTCAGTCTGGCCGGGTCGTGGTGGAGGTCCATTCTCCCGCTCCGCTCCCTTCCGATCTCCAGGCGAAAATTACCCAAGCCCTTCTTCGTTTCGTCAATGAGGGACCGGGCCGGGAACTGGCAGCCTCCAAATCTCCGGACCAGCGTCTTTCCGTCAAGCCCGTCTGGAAGGTCCGGCCCGAACTTTTGGCCGGCCTTGAAATCCGGATCGGCTCCCGGGTTTGGGATGCGAGTCTTGCGGCCAGGATAAGGGAACTCGAGCGTCAGCTGTTGAGAACGGCCTGAGAGACTCCCCCGAGGGGGGTGTTCCGGGCGCAGAATAAGGACCCGCCGGGCGGGCGACATTCAATCGATATGAGGGTGCCTTGAAAAGTTCAGATATTACCGAAAACCTGATGAAAAACCTGGGAAGCTTCAAGGGAGGGGTCGAGACCTCCGATCGCGGAACAATCCTCTCCTCAGGAGACGGAATCCTTCGCATCTCGGGGCTTGAAAAGGCCATGTACGGGGAGATGCTCGAAATCATCAAGGGCGGCTCGGCCCTGGTTTTGAACCTCGAGGAAAACGAAATCGGGGCCGTGATTCTCGAGGGCGGCGAGGAGGCCGTTGTCGGAGACGAGGTCCGGACGACGGGAAAGATCATGGAGGTCCCGGTCGGACCCGGCCTGGTCGGTCGTGTGGTCAACCCCATGGGGGAGCCGCTCGACGGGAAGGGCCCGGTCAAGGCTGAGCTCCACTCCCCTATCGAAAAGATCGCTCCGGGGGTTTCCACGCGAAAGTCCGTCTCTGTTCCCCTCCAGACGGGGATCAAGTCGATCGATGCCATGATTCCCATCGGCCGCGGCCAGCGCGAGCTCATCATCGGAGACCGGCAGACCGGAAAGACCACGATCGCCCTCGACACCATCATCAACCAGAAGGGGAACAACGTGGTCTGCATTTACGTCGCCATCGGCCAGAAGGCCTCGAGCGTCGTGAATGTGGTCCGGACCCTGGAGAAGCACGGAGCTCTGGACTATACGATCGTCGTGTCCGCCTCTGCGGCGGAACCTGCCGCCCTCCAGTACATCGCTCCTTACGCCGGCTGCGCCATGGGAGAATATTTCCGGGACCGCGGGATGGATGCCCTCATTGTCTACGATGATCTGACAAAGCATGCCTGGGCCTACCGCCAGATGTCCCTCCTTCTTCGGCGTCCTCCGGGGCGCGAGGCCTATCCCGGAGACGTCTTCTATCTCCATTCCCGTCTTCTCGAGCGGGCGGCCCGCCTCAACGAAAAGAACGGAGGGGGATCCCTGACGGCCCTCCCCATCATCGAGACCCAGGCTGGCGACGTTTCCGCCTTCGTTCCGACCAATGTCATCTCCATCACCGACGGCCAGATCTACCTCGAGACCGACCTCTTCTATTCGGGGATCCGGCCGGCCATCAATCCGGGCATTTCCGTCTCCCGTGTCGGAGGGGCCGCCCAGATCAAGGCGATGAAGCAGGTGGCGGGAAAAATGCGCCTTGAAATGGCCCAGTTCCGGGAACTGGCGGCCTTTGCCCAGTTTGCCTCCGATCTCGACAAGACCACCCGCGACCAGATCGAGAGGGGCCTCAGGCTGACGGAAATCCTGAAGCAGGGGCACTATTCACCCCTGCCCGTCGAAAAGCAGATCGCGATCATCTTTGCGGTGACGAACGGCTTTCTCGACGGGGTCAAGCCGGACCGCATCGCGGCCTTCGAAAAGGAATTCTTCCTCTATCTCGACAGCCGCAGAGCCGATCTTCTTGGAACGATCCGGGAGGAGAAGGCCCTGTCTGAAGCCACGATTGCCACCTTGAAGGCGGGTTTGACCGAATTCACCGCCTCTTTCAACGGATAAATCGATGCCCTCACTTCGTTCGATCCGGGGCCGAATCAAGTCGGTCAAGAATACCAGACAGATCACCAAGGCCATGGAGATGGTGGCTTCGGCCAAGATGCGCAAGGCCCAGATGCGCGTCCGGGATACCCGGCCCTATGCCGAGAAAATTCTCGAACTCATGGGCCGCCTCTCGGCCATCGAATCCCACCGTCCGAACATCTTTTTCAAGGTCAAGCCCGTCACGACGATCGGGATCATTCTTGTCTCGACCGACCGGGGTCTCTGCGGTCCGATCAACGCCAATCTCTTTCGCCAGGTCAACCGGTTCATGGCCGACCGGCCCGGCGTCCGCTTTGAGTTCGTGATCATCGGCAAGAAGGGACAGGATTTTGTCCGCCGGAGCGGACTCAAGGGGGTCGGTTTCATTTCGGGAGTCAAGGACCGGGGGCAGATCGAGGAGATTCTTCCGGCGACCCAGGTCGCGATCGAGGAGTTTCAGGAGGGACGCTGGGACGAAGTCTGGGTCTTCTATACCGAGTTTGTCTCGACCCTCTCCCAGAAGCCCAAGAATGAAAAGCTCCTTCCGATCGGTCCGGAGGTCGTGGAGGGCCGGGCCAGGGGAGCCTCCCCCTTCCTGGGAGAGTATCTCTATGAACCGGATACGACGGAGATCCTGGATGTCCTGATTCCCCGCTACTTTGAATCCGTTGTCTTCCAGCGGGTCATGGAAAATTTTGCGAGTGAATACAGTGCCCGGATGATGGCGATGAGAAATGCCACCTCCAACGCGAAGGAGGTGATTTACCAGATGACCCTCATCTACAACAAACTCCGGCAAGCGGGGATCACCCGGGAAATCTCGGAAATCGCCTCGGGCGCCGATGCAGTGAGCTAGGGATAGGGGCCGGCGGGTCACGTCAGGCCAGTTCGACCAGTGTGTGTGCCGTGGGCCTCAGGCTTCCGGCGGAAAGAGGATGTCAGACCAGGAAAAAGAGGAGTATTTGCGAATGCAGACGGGTGAGATTGTTCAGGTGATCGGACCGGTCGTCGATGTCCGGTTTGAAGAGGGGGAGCTTCCCGGAACCTATGTAGCCCTGGTGGTCGAGGGACCGGGACTGATCCTCGAAACCCAGCAGCAGCTGGGAGAGAACACGGTGCGGACGATCGCCATGGGAACCACCGATGGCCTGGTCCGGGGGGCAAAGGTGACCAGCACCGGAAAACCCATCATGGTTCCTGTGGGCCAGAAGGTCCTGGGCCGCATGATGGATGTGCTGGGGGCCCCGATCGACGACGGGGGACCGATTTCCAACGAGCATATGCGTCCGATTCATGTCGATCCCCCCGCCTTTGACGAGCTCGCATCCTCCACCGAGGTCTTCGAAACCGGTATCAAGGTGATCGATTTGATCGCCCCCTTCGCCAAGGGAGGAAAGACAGGGCTTTTTGGCGGAGCCGGAGTGGGAAAGACCGTCATCATCATGGAGCTGATCCGGAACATCGCCATGGAGCATGGCGGATTCTCGGTCTTCGCGGGGGTGGGCGAGAGGACCCGTGAAGGGAATGACCTCTGGAACGAGATGAATGAGTCCAAGGTCATCGACAAGACCAGCCTGGTCTATGGCCAGATGAACGAACCGCCGGGAGTCCGTCTCCGGGTGGCCCTGACAGGGCTTGCCCAGGCCGAATTCTTCCGGGACGAAGAAAACAGGGATGTCCTCTTCTTTGTCGACAACATCTTCCGCTTCACGCTGGCAGGCGCCGAGGTCTCGGCCCTTCTTGGCCGCATGCCCTCCGCGGTGGGATACCAGCCGACCCTGGCCGTCGAGATGGGCCAGCTCCAGGAACGGATCACCTCCACGAAGAAGGGATCGATCACCTCGGTCCAGGCGGTCTATGTTCCGGCCGATGACCTGACCGATCCGGCCCCGGCGACAACCTTTACCCATCTTGACGCGACCGTCGTCCTCTCCCGGCAGATCGCCGAACTCGGAATTTATCCGGCGGTCGACCCGCTTGATTCAACCTCACGAATCCTCGATCCGATGATCATCGGTGATGAGCACTACAACGTGGCGCGCTCGGTCCAGAAGATCCTCCAGAAGTACAAGGACCTCCAGGACATCATCGCCATTCTCGGAATGGACGAGCTTAGCGAAGACGACAAACAGGTCGTGGCCCGGGCCCGGAAGATCCAGCGCTTCCTTTCCCAGCCATTCTTCGTGGCCGAAGTCTTCACGGGAGCCCCCGGGAAGTACGTCTCCCGCGAGGACACGGTCAAGGGGTTCAAGGGCATCGTCGAGGGAAAGTACGACCATCTGCCGGAGCAGGCCTTCTATATGGTGGGGACGATCGAGGAAGCCCTCGAAAAGGCCGAAAAGCTCAAGGGAAAGGCCTAGGCCATGGCATTCATGCTGACGCTGGTCTCTCAGGAGAGGGAGCTCATCTCCGAAGAGGTGGATTTCGTCAAGGCCAAGGGTGTGGACGGGGAGTTTGGCGTCCTCACCGGCCACAGCCCCTTCATCTCTCTGCTTGACCCGGGAGAGCTCGTGGTCCGGAAGGGGGCGGCCCTTTATTCCTACTACGTGAGCGGAGGCGTGGCCGAGGTCCTTCCCAAGTCGGTGATCATCCTGGCCAATACTGTAGAACGCGCCGACGAGATTGACGAACAGCTGGCGCGGCGGGCCCGCGAAAATGCCGAGGAGGCCCTGAAGAGGCCCATCTCCGAAATCGAGCGCCGGACCTATCTCCTGGAACTCAAGCGCGAGTCGGTTCGCCTATCCATCGTGGCGCGCCGCCGCTCCTCCCGGCATCCGGGCCAGGTCACCGAAGAATAGCCGTCGGGGGCCCGCCTTTATCCGGGCCCTTCCTCAACTTCCGCTGAAAACCTTCCCTTTAAATGGGCCTTCGGAGTCCCTGTCCCACTTCGAGACCCTCGACGACGGGTTTTGCCAGGATCCCTGACCCCCCTTGATTAACCCTTTCTCCAAGGGTTCCGGAGCCAGGAGCTTCGGGCAATTGGCCTTTTCCTTCGATTCTGGTAGGATGAATCCTGAGGAAAGGGGCCGGAGAATGGTGTACGACTGGATATTTCTGATCGTGGGGGGATTCGGGGCGGTCTACTCAGTTCGCCTTCTCCTTCGCCATGAGCGAAGGGAAAAATGGGTGGCCTACCTTTTTTCCTCCCTCCTCCTTTTTTTCTGGGGCCTTTTTTCCCTTTCTCCCGCCCGGACCGGAATCCTGCGCATTTTAAACCGCACCTTTCTCGGAAATTCCTGAACCTCTTGCTGGAGGCTGTCGATGGATCATCGGGACCGGGAAAACGTTCTGGCAATCATTTTGGCAGGGGGGGAGGGGAAACGCCTGTTCCCCCTGACCTCCGACCGGGTCAAGTCGGCCGTTCCCTTCGGGGGTGCCTACCGGATCATTGATTTTGTCCTGTCGAACTTCGTCAATTCGGGTTTCACAAAGATCAAGGTCCTGACCCAGTACAAGTCTCACTCCCTCAACACCCATCTCTCCCGGGGATGGCGCCTCTCGCCTCTCCTCGACCAGTACATCGACCCGGTTCCCGCCCAGATGCGGACCGGCCCCCACTGGTTTCAGGGAACCGCCGACGCCGTCTTCCAGAACATGAACCTGATCCTTGACGAAATGCCCGATCATGTCTGCATCTTTGGCGGCGACCACATCTTCAAGATGAACATCCGGCAGATGCTGGACCATCACGTCGAAGCGGGAGGATCGGTCACCGTCGCGGCCATTCCTGTGCCTCTTGCCGAAGCCCGGGAGTTCGGGGTGATCCGGACGGAGGACGGGAAAATCCGGGATTTCCTGGAGAAGCCCCAAGATCCGGAGCCGACCGTTCCCGGCGGGACGACCGCCCTGGCCTCCATGGGAAATTACATCTTCCGGACGAAGGATCTGATCGATGTTTTAAGGGAGGATTCGGAGATCTCCTCCTCCAAGCACGACTTCGGCCACAACATCCTTCCCCGCCTTGCCTCCGAAGGAAGAGCCTTTGTCTACGATTTCAGCAAAAACACCATTCCGGGGATGGAGGATCTGGAAACGGGGTACTGGCGTGATATCGGCAACATCGATGCCTACTGGAAAGCCAACATGGACCTGGTCGCGGTCACCCCTTCCTTCAATCTCTACAATCCCTACTGGACCATCCGGACCTACCGTCCTCAGGTTCCCCCGGCCAAATTCGTCTTCGCCGACGAGAAGAACAAGAGGGTGGGGGTGGCCACCGATTCGATCGTCTGCGGCGGCTCGATCATCTCGGGGGGACAGATCGACCGTTCGATTCTCTCTCATGGCATCCGGGTCAACAGCTATTCCCATGTCTCCGAGTCGGTGGTCTTCAACGGGGTCGACATTGGCCGGTACGCCCGCCTGAACCGTTGCATCGTCGAAAAGGACGTGCGGATTCCCGCCGACCTCCGGGTGGGATTCAACCCTGAGGAGGACCAAAAATTCTTTTTTGTCTCATCGGGGGGAATCGTGGTGGTGACCCAGGAGGGAATCGAACGGTGGATCCGGGAGAACCGGGAATAAGACCCACTGAAAGGGACTCCTTTTGAACGCGAATGTTCTGTTTGTCTGGCACATGCACCAGCCCTCCTACTTCGATCCCCTGACCAACGAGATGGTCCTGCCCTGGGTCCGTCTCCACGGCGTCCGGGGGTACTACGACATTCCCCACATGGCGGGGCTCTTTCCGAAAATCCGCCAGACGGTGAATATCGTCCCGATCCTGCTCGACCAGATCCTGGCCCTGGGGGAGGGGCAGGTGGTGGACTCCTACCAGGAGCTCTCCTTAAAGCCCGCCACCGACCTCGACAACGGCGACAAGATCTTCCTGGCCCGGAATTTCTTCTCCTGCGCCTACGAAACCATGATAAAACCCTATCCGCGATACCTTTTCCTGTGGCAGAAGGTCCAGTCGAAGCAGCCGGTGAAGGATGCCGACTTCGGGCGGGTGGTCTCCCAGATGAATGCCCAGGACTTTCTGGACCTCCAGATGTGGTTCAACCTCACCTGGTTCGGATATGCCGCCCGGTCCCGCCATCCGGAGGTCGAACAGTGGATCGGGCAGGGAGCGAACTTCACCGAGGTCGACAAGAAGGCCCTCTTCGATCTCCAGCGGGCGATCCTGAAGGAACTGGTGCCCCTCTACCGTTCCCTGGCCCAGGAGGGGCGGATCGAGATCTCGACCTCCCCCTACTTCCATCCCATCCTTCCCCTTCTGATCTCGTCTACGACGGCCCGAAGGGCCCATCCCAATCTCTCCCTTCCCGAAGAGTTCTCCTGGCCGGAAGATGCCGCCCTCCAGGTCGAAAACGCCCTGAGGCGACACGAAGAGGTCTTCGGCCTTCGTCCGAAGGGGATGTGGCCCTCCGAAGGATCGGTCTCTCCGGAGGTGGTCCGGATCGCCCAGAAGGCAGGGCTCGAGTGGATGGCCTCCGACGAGGACATCCTCTTCATCTCCCGGGAGATGGCCAACCTCAAGGAGGGGAGCCTGTACGAACCTTACGAGGTCACCATTGACGGGGCGAAGGTCAGGATGGTCTTCCGGGACCGGAACCTGTCGGACCGGATCGGATTCGCCTATGCCCGGTACAACGGGACGGAGGCGGCCTCAGACCTTCTGGGACTCATGGAGCAGATCGCGAAGCGGGAAGAGGTCGCCGGCCGAAATGCCACGATCCCGATCATCCTCGACGGGGAAAATCCCTGGGAAGCCTATGCCGATGGAGGGTTCCACTTCCTGAAAACGGTCTTCGAAAGGCTCTCCGCCCACCCCTTCCTCCGGACCGAGACCGTCTCGGGAAGCCTGTCGCAAACGACGGCCCGGCCGATCGACAGGCTGGCCACGGGATCCTGGATCAACCACGACTTCAAGATCTGGATCGGCCACCCCGAGGACAACAAGGGATGGAATTTTCTCGGGGAGACCCGGAAGGCCTTCGCGGAGGCGACGAAGGGAGACCTGGGGAAAAAGATGCCCGCGGACACGGTCGAGCGGGCCCGCCGGGAACTCTTTGCCGCCGAAGGCTCCGACTGGTTCTGGTGGTACGGGGACGATTTCAAGAGCCTCCAGTCCCCCGAGTTCGACCGCCTTTTCCGTGTCCACCAGCAGAATGTCTACCGGATTCTGGGACTCTCCCCTCCCATTCTCCTAAACGAGCCCATCCGGGAGACGGAGATGGGGACGGGGGTCACCCTTCCGGTGGACTTCATCAGGCCGATCATCGACGGAGAGGTCACCCATTATTTCGAATGGACCGGGGCCGGATTCTTCGACAACCACAAGCTCCAGGGCTCCATGTATCTCCGGGAGACTCCGCTCGCGGCCATCTATTACGGCTTTGACGAGGAGACTCTTTACATCCGGGTGGACTTCGACGAGAACTACCGGAATGAAGAGCGGCACGATTCCCTCCTTGTCCTCCGGTTTCTCGACCATCGGGAAACAAAGATCCGCTGTCCGCTTGCCCCCGGAACGGGGGAGATCCCCCTTGAGGGAACCGAGGGGGGAAAGGCCCGGTGGGGATTTAAAAAGATCGGGGAAATCGCCATTCCCTACCGGATCCTGGGTCTTGAACCCGGGGAGTGGGTCGGGGCCCTGTTCGAGCTCTACGAGGGAGAGACGATGGTCGACCAGTGTCCCCGGGGCCACACCCTGTCGATTCAGGTTCCCGACGAACAGTTTGTCAAATCGATCTGGAGGCTGTGAGATGGAATTTACAAAGGCGGGTTCGGAGGGGGACCGGCGGGCAACGATGGTCTTTGTCCTGCACAACCACCAGCCGGCAGGAAATTTTTCCCATGTCTTCCGGGAATCCTTCGACCGGTGCTACCGCCCCACCCTCGATCTTTTGTGGCAGTACGAGACCCTCCATGCCTCCCTTCACTATACCGGACCCCTTCTCGAGTGGATCGAGGCGAACGAGCCCTCCTTCCTGGACCGGCTCAAAAAAATGGTGGAGCGCGGTCAGGCGGAGGTCATCGGGGGAGGATTCTACGAGCCGATCTTCTGCTGGCTCCGGTCGGCCGACCAGCGGCGCCAGGTCGACCTCATGCGGCGCCACCTCGAGACGAGGCTCGGAATCTCGGGGGAGGGATTCTGGCTGGCTGAACGGGTGTGGGAGACGGATCTGCCGGCGAGACTTTTTCCCCTGGGGCTGACCTATGCGCCCCTGGACGATCACCATTTTCATCTGGCCGGCATTGATGACGAGGATCTTCACGGCTACTACACCGTTCCCTGGGAGGGGGCGCCCCTCCGGATCTTTCCGATATCCAAGGAGCTTCGGTACCTGATCCCCTTCCGTCCGGTCGACCAGCTCCTGTCCTTCCTCGACCGGCGGGCGCGGGGAGGGCGGGTCCTCACCTATGCCGACGACGGGGAAAAGTTCGGTATCTGGCCCGAGACCTACCGCTGGGTCTGGGAGGAGAAATACCTCGAGCATCTCTTTTCCATGCTTCACGACCAGTCGGGATGGCTCCGGGTGGCCTCCATGGGGGAGGTGGTGGCCGGCCGGACTCCCACCGGCATCGCCGTCCTTCCCAATGCCTCCTACACCGAAATGATGGAGTGGGCCCTGCCGGCCCGGACCAGTCACGCCTTTCACGAGTGGTCCCTGAAGTGGGAGCGGGAAGGGGCCGACCCCGACTTGAGAGTCCTCTTCCGGGGAGGGATCTTCGAGAACTTTCTGGTCAAGTATCCCGATGTCCACCGCCTCTACCACCGGATGCTCCTGACGGGAGCCTTCCTGCGGGAGGCCTGGCCCTCCTCGGAGCCTCCGGACGGGGTTTTGTCCCCCTACCTCAAGGCCCAGGGAAACGACGTTTACTGGCACGGGCTTTTCGGGGGAATCTATCTGTCAAATCTCCGCCACGAGGCCTTCGCCAACCTTCTATTGGCCGAGCAGCGCATGGAATCCGAGGGAAAGCTTCCTGTGCCGGCCCTTCTCGAAGGAGACTTCGACGCGGACGGGACAAGGGAGTTCTTCGTCCGGCAACGCTCCTACAATCTCTGGGTCACTCCCCGATATGGCGGAAGCGTTCTCGAATGGGACGACCGGATCACAGGATTTCACCTGACCAACACCCTGACCCGCCAGGAGGAGGCCTACCACATCCGCCACCGGGAGGACCAAAAGAAAAAAGAGGAGGCTACCGCAGGCCAGGGGGGAATCGCCTCGATCCATGACCGGCCGGTCGGCGACATAGGCCAGGCCATGGAGGGGATCATTTACGACCGCCGTCCCCGCCGGGGCTTTGCCGAGGGCTTTGCGCCCATAGGGACCCCCGCCCCGGGACTTCTCGACGGATCGGCCCTGTCGCCCGACATGGGCCGGACTCCCTACCGCGTAGTCTCCGGACCGGACGGCAAGCTCCAGATGGAAGGAGCGGGCGAGGTGGCGGGAATTCCCTTCCGCCTGTCGAAGTCCTACCGCTTTTCCGAGGACCATTTTTCCGTCACATGGTCTCTTTCCTCCCCCGGATTGACGGGCCTGCCCGAATCATGGAAGGAATGGGCCCTCTTTTTCGAGCTGCCCCTCACCCTTCTTGCCGGCCATGATTCCGGCCGCACGATCCGTGTGGACGGACGGAAGGATCCTTTCCTCTGGGACGAGCCCTGGGAACACGGGGAGGTCGGCTGGTACAGGGGGGAGGATACCTGGTCGAAGACCGCCTTTCTGGCCCGGCTCTCCGGAGTCGTCCGCCTGATCCACGCCCCGATCGAGACGGTCTCCCTGTCGGAATCGGGACTTGAGCGGACCTTCCAGGGAACCCTTTTCATCCATGGTATTCCCCTGGCCCGCCTCCTGGGGGGAGAGGCCACTATCACGATATTTACGGGACATGATTCAAGGAGCCAGCCCCATGCCTGATCTCAGAAAGGATCCCATCGTCGGTCGCTGGGTGATCATCTCCACGGCCCGGAGCCGTCGACCTGTGGACTACAAGACCTTCAAGAACGAATACCGCTATCAGGTCTGCCCTCTCTGCGCGGGCCAGGAGGACAAGACGCCCCCCGAGGTTCTGGCCTACCGCGTCCAGGGAAGCCTCCCCAACACTCCGGGCTGGACCCTCCGGGTCGTTCCCAACAAGTTTCCGGCGCTCATGGTCGAGGGAAGTCTCGACCGGGAGGGGGTGGGGCTCTATGACAAGATGAACGGGGTCGGGGCCCACGAGGTGATCATCGAGACCCCCGAACACCGGAAGACTCTGGCGAGCTTTTCCGAAAAAGAGTTCGAGGATGTCCTCTGGGCCTACCGGGACAGGATTCTCGATCTCAAGAAGGATGCCCGGTTCCGGTACATCATGATTTTCAAGAACTACGGGGAACCGGCCGGAGCCTCGCTCGAACACAGCCACAGCCAGCTCATCGCCCTTCCCGTCATCCCGACGGTGGTGATCGAGGAGATGGTCGGAGCCAAGACCCATTTCGAGGAGAAGGAACGCTGCATTTTTTGCGACATCATTCGCCAGGAGGTCATGGATGGCTCACGTCTCGTCGCGGAAAACCAGGAGTTTGTGGCGATCACTCCCTTTGCCTCCCGCTTTCCCTTCGAAGTCTGGATCTTGCCCAAGCGTCATGCCGCTTCCTTCCAGGAAGGCCAGAAGTCCCAGTACGAGGCGCTGGCCAAGATCTTTCTCGATGTCTTGAGGCGCCTCAACAAGGCCCTCATGAATCCGCCCTACAACTTCATCCTCCATACCGCCCCGCTCCAGGACAAGGGCTCCGAGGATTATTACCACTGGCATTTCGAGATCATGCCGACGCTCACACAGGTGGCCGGCTTCGAATGGGGGACCGGGTTCTACATCAACCCCACCCCTCCCGAAGAGGCGGCCCAGTTTCTTCGGGAGATTTCGCTTCCCTGAACGCCCTGAGAGAACGTTTTGCGAAACGGCCGGTTTTGGCCACAGGACCAAGAGTGACCATTCTTACCCCAGGAGGACCAGGCATGACCCAGGAGATCGTGAACGACTGGCAGAAAAAATACCGGTATGTCGCCGAATTTTCCGGAGGATGGCCCGAGGTGACCGACCTTCCCCGGCTCAGGAAGGACTACCTCGAGTCCCTCCTGGAGGATCTCGTCTTCCATCCGGATGCGGGAATCCGGGGACAGGCCTTCCGTCTCCTCCGGTCGGCCTTTCTGAAATCCGGGGCTACCCTGGCCTCCATCGAACCCCTCTACCGGGCCATCGGCCGCGGAGAGGCCGGGGGATTCACCGTCCCGGCCATCAATATCCGGGGACTCACCTACCTCACCGTGCGACGGGTTCTCCGGGCCATGCGATCCATCGATGGAGGGCCGGTCATCTTCGAGCTCGCCAAGAGCGAGATCGGGTATTCCTTCCAGCGTCCGATGGAATACGCGGGCCTCGTCATGGCCGGAGCCCTGGCAGAAAACCATACCGGTCCGATTTTCGTTCAGGGGGATCATTACCAGTTCAACGCTAAGAACTACGCCCGCGATCCTGCCGGGGAAATTGAGAGCCTCAAGAAACTGATCCAGGAATCGATCGATGCCGGCTACCGGAACATCGACATCGACGCCTCGACCCTGGTGACCCTCGACCCCCCGGACCTTCACGACCAGCAGAGGGAGAACGGAAAGATGACGGCCCTTCTGACCCATTTCATCCGCCAGATCACCCCGGCCCAGGAGAAATCTCCGGTCTCGGTGGGGGGGGAGATCGGGGAGGTGGGCAAGGAGAACTCCTCTCCCGAGGAACTCGATGCCTTCATGGAGGTCTACGGTGAGGAACTCGCGCGTCTGGACGCAAGGGATGTGCCGATCAGCAAGATCAGCGTCCAGACCGGGACCTCCCATGGGGGAGTTCCGCTTCCCGACGGACGCATCGCCCCCGTGGATCTCGACTTTGCAACTCTGGAGGCCTTGGGAGAGCGGGCCCGGAGCCGCTACCACATGGGGGGGGCGGTCCAGCACGGGGCCTCGACCCTTCCGGAAGATCTCTTCGACCACTTTCCCAGGGTGAAGACTCTGGAAATCCATCTCGCGACCGGTTTCCAGAACGCCGTCTTCGACCACCCGGCCTTTCCGGCGGGGCTCAAAAAGGAGATGGAAGCCTTCATGACGAAGGAGTGTGCCGGGGAACGGAAGGCAGGGGAGACGGAAGAGCAGTTCTTCTACAAAAACCGGAAGCGGACCTACGGTCCCTTCAAGAGGCAGCTCTCCTCCCTTCCGGAGAATGTCCTGGCTCCGATCATGGATGACCTCGAGAAACGCTTCGTCTCGCTCTTTTCTAAACTCGGACTCTCCGGGACGTCGGGCCTTTTGAACCAATACTTCAAAGGACAGTGACAGACCCCGTCCGGCCTCCGATCCCCCGGAGAGTCCCTCTCGGAGGGCCTCCGAACCCGAATCTTCCTCCTTTAGGCCGAGTTCCGAGGAGGAAACGAAAGCGGTCCCGGAATAAGTGAGGACCGCCGAAAACGTGTCAAGGTGGGAGCCCCGGGGCCGGGGAGACCTCCTCCTCCGGCGGCTTCGTGCTGGGGGTAGGTTTCATTCGGGGGAAAGATTCCGGCGGGACTTGGCCACGAAGACCAACGGGGACCGATCATTAATCGGGAAATCACAGACCCGGCAGACTTGTTTGATGAAAAAATCGCCTGATCCGGATCCGTCGGGTGGATGACCAAGGGAGGCATGACATGGCCGAAAATCAGGGAAATCTCGTTTTTGTTCTTCACGCGCACCTCCCCTACGTCCGTCATCCGGAGCATGAGATCTTCCTCGAGGAGAACTGGTTTTTCGAGGGACTGATCGAAACCTACCTTCCCCTTCTGGCCATGTTCGACCGTCTGAACAGGGACGCTGTGAGATTCCGGATCACCATGACCCTCTCTCCCACCCTGGTCTCCATGATGGAGGATCCGCTCCTGATGAACAGGTTCGAGAAACGCCTCTCCCTTCTCCGGGAGCTCTCCGAGCGGGAGGTGGGGCGGACCCGGGGGACGGAGTTCGAGGGCGTGGCGCGTTTCTACCGGGACCATCTCGAATTCCTCGAAAGGGTCTACCGACAGGACCTGGGGCGAAATCTTCCCAAGGCCTTCCGCCGCCACATGGAATCGGGATCCCTCGAGGGGATCACCTGCGGGGCGACCCATGGATTCCTCCCCTTTCTCCAGGAGGTTCCGGGATCGGCCGAGGCCCAGGTCCGGGTCGGCGTCTCGACCTTCCGGCGTGTCTTCGGACGGGCGCCCCAGGGCATCTGGCTCCCGGAGTGCGCTTATTACGAGGGGCTCGACCGGATCCTCAAAAAGGAGGGGCTCCGCTTCTTTTTCATGGAGGCCCACGGCCTTCTCTATGCCGACCCAAGGCCTCCGGCCGGGGTCTATGCCCCCCTTGTCACTCCGGCCGGGGTCTGGGCCTTCGCGCGCGACCCCGAATCCTCCCGGCAGGTCTGGAGCGCCAAGGAGGGCTATCCGGGGGACTTCGACTACCGGGACTTCTACCGCGACATCGGCTACGACCTCGACTACGACTATGTCCGGCCCTATCTCCATACCGATGGCCCCCGTGGCATGACCGGTCTCAAATACCACCGGATCACCGGCCCCACGGACCAGAAGGAGATCTACAATCCGGCCTGGGCCCAGAACCGGGTCCGGGAGCATGCCCGGGATTTCGTGGAACGGAGGACGGCCCAGATCCGGGGCCTTTCAGAAACCCTGGGGATTTCCCCGACGGTGGTCTGTCCTTACGATGCCGAGCTTTTCGGACACTGGTGGTTCGAGGGGGTGAACTTCCTCGAGGAGGTTTTCCGGGAGGTGGCCCGCCAGAAAACAGTCGAGGTCCATACGCCGGTCGAGCTTGTGCGGGCGGGAATTCCGGCCTCGTCGGGGGAGCCCGAGCCGTCGAGTTGGGGAGAGAACGGGTATTATGAGTTCTGGATGAACGGGACCAACGACTGGATCTATCCTCCCCTGTTCGAGGCGGCCCGGGAGATGGTCCGTCTGTCGGAGCACGCCGGGGGATTCCGGGGGCGCGAGCGCGAGATCGCAAATCAGATGGGCCGGGAGCTCCTTCTGGCCCAGAGTTCGGACTGGCCCTTCATCATGACCACCAAGACCATGGTGGAGTATGCGGTCGACCGTCTGAAGGGCCACCTCTACCAGTTCTGGGCCCTCCGGGAGATGCTGGTCTCAGGCCGGTTCCGGGAGGATGTCTTCCAGGAGGTCCGGGGCCGGGATGCCCTGTTCCCGGACCTGGACATTTCGGTCTTTTTGCCCCTCAACTGAACGGGAAGAGGCGAAGGGCCCGGTGATGGGGGCCCTGGCCTATCGTTTTTCCGCCATGAAGGCCTTGAAGCGCTCGAGCTCTTCCAGGGCTCCCTGGAACTCCTCAAGATCGCTCATGAAGGGCCGGATTTTTTCCATCTCCTCCATAAAGGACCGGAACCGTTCCATTTCGGCCATGAGGCTCTTCATGCGATCCTGCTCGGAGGCGAACACGGCCCGGAAGCGGTCCATCTCCGCCAGGAGAAGCTTGAACTTTTCCACTTCCCCCATGAAGGTGCGGAACCGTTCCATTTCGACCGTCAGGGCCTTGAAGCGGTCGAGGTCCGACATGGAGGGGCGGACATAGGTCAGTTCGGTCATGAAAGAGCGGAACTTTTCCAGGGTCGAGGTGGTCTTTCCGGGTTCCATCGATCTCTCCATTTCTTTTTTAGTTCAATAAATTTTAATAATCTTTTAGAAATTTTATTTAAAAACACCCCTTAAGGCATGGCCAGAAAACTCCTTTTTATTTTAATATTTTTATCCACCCTGCCTCATTCATTGAAAAGGATACACCAATATTTTGAAATGTCCAATGGAAGGAAAATTCCGGGCCGTCCCCGGCCCTGAAGGAAGCTATTCCGGACCCCCCCGGGATAATCGACAGGGATCACGCTCCGGAGGGTCCCCCGGGAGGCCTTTCCCATGAGAAGAGGTCTGGCCGGACTCGCAGGTCTTCTCACCCTTCTCCTCCTTCTTCCGGGATGCCAAACCCCTGGAAGACCCGGACAACAGGTCCCGGGGGCGCCCCTTACCCCTCCGTCCGGGACCCTTCCGGTTCCGGGGAAAAAACCGGCAGGTCCCCCCGGGAACCCGGCCCCCCCGATAGCTTCCCCTGCTCCTCCCGAGCTTTTGCCCTGCGGGTCGCTCGTTCTTTCCGCCTCCAGAAGCCGGGTGGAATTTCTCATCGCCGGAGCGGGGATCATGGAAAAGAGCGCCTCCGACCAAACCGTCCTGGCCCTTGCCGAGCGAGCGGCCCTCTCCCGCCTCGACCGGTGTACCGGAATCGAAAAGACGCTTTCGGGGTTCTATGATTCGACCCATGTTCCGGATCCCGGCGACAGGCAAAGGATCCTCCGGAAAATGAAAAGGGCCCTGGATCTTTATCCCCGCTACAGAATCCTTCGGGAATCCTGCCGAAAGGAAGGGGAGAGGCGATCCTGCCAGGTCGTGATCGGGGGAACGGTGCGGCGGCTGCGCCGCGAACCGGCATTTTCTATCCGTTCCATGGGAATCGGGAAGTCAGGAGTGCTCCGGGAGGGAGAGACGATGCATATCCGTTTTTCCCTGACCCGTCCGGCTACTGTCTATCTCTTTGACGTGGACGAGCGAGGGAGGGCGACCCTTTTGTTTCCGGGTCATCTGGGCGAAGAGGGCAGGATCCCGGCGGGAATCCCGGTCGTCTTTCCGCCCGAAAACCAGAAGGCGGTGACGCTGGTGGCCACTCTTTCCTCCGGAATGAAAAACCATGTGGGCCACATCTGGATTCTGGCCCTGGAAGGCCGGAGCCTTCCCGTGCTGGAAAATCTTTGGAAAAAGTCCTTATCCGACGGGACTCTTCCCGTTGTTGATCATTTTTTCGGAGGGCTTCTGCCAAAGATATCTTCGCCGGGCAAGGGCGTCGGGTGGAGCCTTCGGGTGATCCCCTACCAGATCGCCGGAAAGTGACACGCCTCCTCAGGGACG
>DAIBTC010000039.1:262-13986 GCA_027415345.1 Nitrospirota bacterium | reverse complement strand
GTCTTCTGCATGGAGTCCCCCATGTCCCAGTTCAAATCCCTGGCCCGCATCTATCGCCCTCAGACCTTTTCCGACCTGGTGGGGCAGGAGGCTGTCGTCAGAACGCTTTCCCAAGGCTTTTCGTCGGGAAGCCTCACTCAAGCCTATCTTTTCTCCGGAGAACGGGGAGTGGGAAAAACAACCGTGGCCCGGATTCTCGCAAAGGCTATCAACTGCACCGCCGGACCCACCGCAACTCCCTGTCTGACCTGTTCCTCCTGCATCGAAATCGCCGAAGGCCGATCGCCCGATGTCCTGGAAATGGATGGAGCCTCCCATACGAGTGTGGAAGATGTCAGGACCATCCGGGAAGGACTCCGTTACAGTCCCCTCGGCGGAAAATCCCGGATCATCATCATCGATGAAGTCCATATGCTTTCGACCTCGGCCTTCAATGCCCTTCTCAAGACCCTGGAAGAACCCCCTCCCCATGTGGTTTTCATCCTTGCCACCACGGAGGCGCACAAGATTCCGGATACCGTGCTGTCCCGCTGCCAGCACTACCGTTTCCGCCTCCTGACCATCCCGGAGATCTCGGGGCGAATCGGAGAAATTGCCGAAAAGGAGGGGCTGCCTCTTGACCCGGGTGTCATCGCCCTGGTGGCCCGGTCCGCGGAGGGAAGTATGAGGGACGCTCTCTCACTGCTCGACCAGATTCTCCGGATCGGGGGGACGGAGGTCACTGCCGGCTGGGTGGCCGAACTGCTCGGAGTCACCGACCAAGCTTTGGAGGAGTCCCTTCTTTCCTCCCTCCTTACCGGGGATCTCCCTTCAACCCTCCGTACGGCCCGGACCGTCCTCGAAGCGGGAATCGATCCCCGGGCCCAGGTGCGCACTCTGGCAAGACTTTTCCGGGACATTCTCCACAGTCTTCTCGAGGATGTTCCGCTTGACAGTCCCCGCTACGGATGGACGAGGGAAGGGGCGGGCCGGATCGCCTCCCTTCCCACCCCCAACCTCTTTTTTCTGGAACAGGCCCTGTCGGTCCTCGTCCGGGGAGAAGACGACCTGAGGAGATCCCCCCAGCCGGATATCACATTCGAACTCCTCCTTGCCCGGATTTGCCACCTGAAGGCGATCATCCCCCTGCCGGAACTGTTGACCCGACTCCTCGGGGAGACCGGCAGCACGGCCGGGCCACACTCGACTTCATCCCCTTTGGTCCCCCGGCCCCTTCCTTCCACCCGGCCGCCGGCCGCCTCTCCCCTTCCACCATCTCCGGAAACCATCTCCTCGAGGAGAGACCTCCTCCCCGATCCGCCCCCGCCGCCATCCGGGACCGGTCCTCTCGACCTGAGAATTGCTTCCGACTGGGGAAAGGCCCTTTCCCGTCTTTCGAGCGAGATGCGTTCACTCCTCGAATCGGCCCGGGTGGCCCGATTCGAACAGGGGACCCTTCTCCTGGACACAGGAAACTCCTTCTTTAACAACAGGATCGCATCAAACCGAGAGGCCCTTGGTCGCGCCCTTTCCGAAGCGGTCCGATCCCCCGAGCCTCTGAGGGTCGAGACCCCGGGCTCCGGGCCGTCAGGAGGGGGATTGGCGGAAAAGACCGCACCTCCACCCCCTCTCGTCTCGGAAGCGGCCGCCATCTTCGGCTCGGAAATCATCGGGGTCCGCTCACCCCACACAATCCTCGAATCCCATCAAGGAGAAAAATCCTAATGTTCGGACAGGACTTTCTGAAAAAAGCCCAGGAAATGCAGGAAAAACTCGCACGCATGCAACAGGAGATGGCAGCGCTGACTGTCACAGGAACGGCCGGTGGACGTCTCGTCTCGGTTACAATGAATGGCAACAATGACGTTCTGTCGGTCCGCATCGCACCCGAGCTTCTCAAAAACGAAGAGGTCTCCATGGTCGAGGATCTTGTGGTGGCGGCGACCAATGACGCCCTTCAAAAGGTCCGATTGGCGACGGCACGGGCCATGGAAGAGGTCACCGGCATTCCCGGAGGCAATCCCCTGGGACAATTCGGGCTTCCCGGACTCTGATGGAGCGAGGATCAAGGCCGTACAGACCGGCCTTCCCCGAACCCTTTGCCCGCGTGGTGGAAGCCCTTCGCCGTCTTCCCGGCATTGGCTCCAAGACGGCGACAAGACTCGCATTCCATCTCCTCCTCTCCTCCGATGAAGAGCGCGCCGTCCTGACCGGTGCGCTGGAAATGCTCACCAGCCAACTCGTGCCCTGCCGGGACTGCCGGAACATCGTCGAGCGGGACCCCGGAAATCCGGAGTCTCCCCTTCGTTGCACCATATGCCGGGACCCAGGCAGGGATCGGGCCATCCTGATTGTTGTCGAGGACATACAGACCCTCTATTCCCTTGAAAAATCCAGGGAATTCAGGGGACTCTACCATGTTCTCGAGGGACGCCTCTCGCCGCTTGAAGGGATCAGCCCCGACAAACTGAGGATCCGGGAGCTCCTGGACCGTCTCAACGACCCGGAGATCAAGGAGGTCATTCTGGCAACCTCCCCGACAACCGACGGAGAGGCGACGGCGCTCTATCTGTCCCGCCTCATCAAGCCATTGGGAATCCGGGTGAGCCGGATCGCTTTCGGCATTCCGGTAGGACTTGAAATCGAATATGTCGATGAAATCACATTGATACGTGCAGTCGAGGGACGGCACCCTTTCTGAGACAAACCCAAAGACATTCCGGGGAATAAGCCCCCTTCAGGAGAGCCATGACAACCCCCCCCTCACAGGAATCCCTGACCCTTTTTCGGGAGATTGCCAGAAGACGGACATTTGCCATCATCAGCCATCCCGATGCCGGCAAGACCACGCTCACCGAAAAGCTCCTCCTTTACGGAGGAGCCATCCATCTCGCGGGATCGATCAAGGCGAGAAAAGCGGCCCGCTACGCCACCAGCGACTGGATGGAGATCGAGCGCCAGAGAGGGATCAGCGTGACCAGCAGCGCCCTTGCATTCGAGTACGAGGACCATACCCTGAACATTCTCGACACCCCGGGACACAAGGATTTCAGCGAGGACACCTTCAGGACTCTCGAGGCCGTGGATTCAGTGGTGATGCTTCTCGACGGGGCCAAGGGAATCGAACCGCAGACCCTGAAGCTCTTCGAAGTCGCCCGCATGCGTTCGCTTCCGATCCTGACCTTCATCAACAAGGTGGACAGGGAAGGGGTCGACCCGTTCAATCTCCTCTCCGAAATCGAGAGGACCCTGGATATCGCCGCCCTTCCCTTCGACTGGCCGATCGGCTCCGGATCCGGATTTCGGGGGGTCTGGGATCTCAGAAATAAGGAGGCACATCTTTATGAGACGGTCGACCATGGGGGGGCAAAGGCCGCCGACCGTCTCCTTCCGGCAGGGGCCCCCGAAATGGAAAAGATCCTTGCAACACTTCCGGACCGGGAGGCCTTTCTAGACGAGATTGCCCTGCTCTCGCACGAAGAGAACTCCTTTGACATGAAGGGGTTTCTTGCAGGGCGGGTGACCCCCGTCTTTTTCGGAAGCGCTCTCAACAATTTCGGGGTGGAGCTCTTTCTCAGGGCCTTTCTGGAGATGGCCCCGCCTCCAAGGGCCTACCTGTCCGACAAGGGACCCGTCCCCCCCGATTCCCCTTTCTTTTCCGGCTTCGTTTTCAAGATCCAGGCCAACATGGATCCCCAGCACCGGGACAGATTTGCCTTCATCCGGGTCTGTTCCGGGCGGTTTTCCAGGGAGATGTCCGTGACCAACGCCACCTCCGGAAAATCCCTGAGGCTCTCCAAAACGATCCAGTTTCTGGGCCAGAGGCGCGAACGGGTTGAAGAAGCCTGGCCAGGGGACATCATCGGGCTCCACGATCCCGGAGTCTTCCGGATCGGAGACACCCTCTGCGAAAAGGGACTCTTTCATTTTGAAGGGATTCCGTCCTTTTCCCCTGAACTCTTTGCAAGGGTGATTCTGGAGGATCCCCTGAAGCGCAAGCATCTGAAAAAGGGACTGGACCAGCTCTCGGAGGAGGGGGCCATCCAGGTCTTCCAGCTCGATCCCCATGGAGAAAGGGACCTGATCGTCGGTGCCGTGGGAGCCCTTCAGCTCGAGGTCCTGAAATTTCGCCTCGAACATGAATACAACGTCAGGGCCCGGCTTGACCCGGTCGGATACGACAGGGCCCGCTGGCTGACGGGAAATCAGGATCAGATCCAGGCTCTCTCTGGAACCCTCGACACCCTTCTGGTCTACGACCATGAAACCAAGCCTGTCGCCCTGTTCAGAAACGAATGGGCCCTCCGGTATGTCGTGGAAAAATACCCGGGAATCGGCTTCCACGGAACCTCTCCCCGAGCCTTTCACGAAGGCGGTTGAAGCCCTGCCGGGAGAACCCCCTGGAGACCAGACCGGCGAAGGATTCCTTCCTCCCACATCGTCTTTCTAGGCCAAAGAAGAAGGCTTCTCCCGGACACCGGAGGGATCGCCGGACGAATCGAGGAGCGGCAACCGCCCCGTCATCGAATAGACCACGGGAAGGACAAGAAGGGTAAAGACGATCGTGGAAAGGACTCCCCCCACGATCACGATGGCCAGGGGCTTCTGGGCCTGATTGCCGATCCCGGTGGAGAGGGCGGCCGGCAAAAGTCCAAATCCGGCAAGAAGGGCCGTCATCAGGACCGGCCGAACACGGAGATTCCCGCCCTCCAAAAGGGCTTCCCTCATGGAGAGGCCTTCCCGCCGTAAATTTGTGACGAAGTTTATCAGGATCATTCCATCCTGGATGGCGATTCCGAAGAGAGAGAGAAACCCGAGCGAGGCCGAGATGCTCAGGTGATGTCCGGTCAGGAGGAGGGCCCAGACCCCGCCCGTAATGGCCACCGGAACGGAAAGAATCTGGATAAGGGCATATTTGATCGACCGGTAGGCCCAATAAAGAAGGAGAAAGATCAGGCCGACGGCGATAGGAAGAAGGATCGACAGGCGGTGCTGGGCCGCCTTCATCTCCTTGTACTCCCCATACCAGCGGAGCCGGTAGCCGGGAGGCAGGGAAAGCCTTGTGGCAATCTCACGCTTGGCCTGATCGACCGCAGAGCCGATGTCCCGTCCCCGGATCGAGAACTTGACGGGAAGGTATCGGGAATTGGCTTCACGGAAGATGTAGGAGTTTCCGATCCTGAGATTGATTTTCGCCAGCTGGGAGAGGGGGATGTGGGATCCATCCGGGCTGTCGACAGGAATGGACCGGATCGCTTCGATGTCCTTCCGGTAAGGTCGGGAAAGCCTGACCGTCACGTCGAAACGCTTTTCATCCTTCAGGACCTGAGTAACCGCCACCCCACCCACCGCGGCCTGGATGACCCCTTCGACATCGGCCACATGGATTCCGTATCGCGCGCATGCCAGGGGGTCGACGCGAATATCGAGCTCCATCCCTCCCCGGATCCTGAAAAGGCCAAGATCATGAAACCCTGGGATTGATCCAAGGATCCCCATCGCCCGGTGGCCCAGATCTTCCAGGACGACAGGATCCGGCCCGTAGATCTTCACGCTGTTCTGACCCTTGACCCCCGACACCGCCTCTTCCACGTTGTCCTCGATGTACTGGGAGACATTGAAGGTGACCCCCGGAAGGGTCTTGAGGCGGGCCAGGACTTCCTTCTGGATCCGGGCCTTCGTCACCCCCTTTCGCCATTGGGAATGAGGCTTGAAGAAGATCGCAAACTCGGCATTCCAGAATCCTCCCACATCATAGGCATCGTCAGGTCGACCCTCCTCCGACACCACGGTCTTGACCTCCGGGATCTCAAGAACGAGACGCCGGATCCCGTCGGTCAGGTGGGCCCCGTAATCGAGGCTGATTGCGGCGGGATAGGTGGCCCGGATATAGAGGTTGTTCTCTTCGAGCTTGGGAAGAAATTCCGACCCCAGGCGGGGCAGGGCCACACCCACCGTCAGTACGAGAAAAAACCCGGCCAGGGAAAGAACCAGCCTCGGGCGGTCAAGGACAAAGAGAAGGAGAGAATCGTATCCTTTCTTCACGACCCGCATGAGGGGGGTGTCGGGATGGGCTCCCACATCCCTGAGGAGGACGGAGGAGAAGGCCGGGGAGAGGGTCATTGACAGAAGGACGGCTGCCAGAAGTCCCCCCCCCATCGTATAGGCCATGGGAAAGAAGATCTTGCCTTCGATCCCGCTCATGAAAAGAAGAGGGACATAGGCCGAGAAAACGATAAGGGTGGAAAAAACCGTGGCAGACTGGACTTCGGTCACAGCGGTGTAGATCACCACGAAGATGGAGGGTCTGTCCGTTCCTGGCCTCTCCTGGGTAAGATGGCGGTAAATGTTTTCAACCACGATCACCGAGGCGTCAACAAGGATTCCGAAATCGATGGCTCCCAGGGAGAGGAGATTCGCGGAGACCCCCTGGAGCTTCATGATGGAAAAGGCGGTCAGAAGGGCCACGGGGATCGTGATCGCCACAATGATGGCCGAGCGGAGGTTCCCGAGGAAGAGATACAGGGTGAGAAGAACGAGCCCGATCCCCAAAGAGAGGTTCTCCAGCACTGTGTGGAGGGTCCAGTGCATGAGCTGGGTCCGGTCATAAAAGGGCAGAAGCTTCACTCCGGAAGGGAGGTCATGGGCCTTGATCTCCGCAACCTTCTTGTGGATCCGTTCCATCACATGGCGGGTATTGGCTCCCCGGAGAAGGAGGACGACTCCCTCGACGGTATCGTTTTCATAGTTTCGTCCCACACGCCCGAGTCTTGGCTGGGGACCGATCCTGATTGTGGCAATATCCCTAAGGAGGATGGGCGTCCCCTTGACTTCTCCCACCATGACATGGCCGATGTCCTCCCTGTTCTTGAGAAGGCCCAGACCTCGAACGACGGCCGATGTCTCCCCGAAGTTCATGACATAGGCCCCGACGTTGTTGTTGGCGGCAGAAACCGCCGCCAGAACCTGTGAAAGGGGGATATTGAAGTCACGGAGGCGGGCCAGATCAACCAGGATCTGATATTGGCGAATCCACCCTCCCATCCCGGATTCGTCAGCGACCCCCGGGATCTCCTTGAAGCGGCGTTCCAGGACCCAGTCGTCCAGCGTCTTGAGCTGGTCCAGCGGGGCTCCCGTCAATGTGTACCGGTAGATCTCCCCTGTGGCCGGTGTATTGATGTCGAGGACAGGGATCACCCCCGCAGGAAGATTGGCCTGGGAGATCCGGTTGTAGATCCTGTGGCGGGCCTCGAAATCGTCGATCCCGTCCTTGAAGACGGCGATGACGACGGAGAGTCCATACATTGAGATTGATCTCTGGGTCTTCATCCCGGGAGTTCCGTTAATGGCGATCTCGACCGGAAGGGTGATCTGTCGCTCGACCTCTTCTGCCCCCCGTCCACCCCACTGGGTCAGGACACGCACCTCGAGCGGGGAGACATCGGGATAGGGCTCGATCTGAAGATTTTGGTAGGAAAAGATTCCGACCACGGACAGGGCGATTGCCACCAGAAAGACGATCACCCGTTCCCTGAGGGCGAAGGCCACCAGGTGTCTCATGGCCGGGGCCTCCCGATCCGGCCTAAGGGCGGTGAGCTCCCTGTGGCTTCACTCAGGTTGGTCTCCCGGATCCCCTCCAGGAGCAGGGCCCCCTTGACGGCAATCCGTTCCCCGGGCACAAGGCCGGATTCGATGCGGATCCAGCCCTTCTCTTCCCGGCCGGTCTGAACCCTGCGAAGCTCGAAGATCCCTGGAGACTTTTCGACGAAGACATGATAGCCGTGTTCGTCCCGGAGGACAGCGACTTCGGGAGCGGCCACCACAGGGCGGGGGATTGTCAGGCGGATTCGAACGGAGGCAAACATGCCCGGCTTCAGGAGACGTTCCGGATTAGGGATTTCGGCCCGGACATGGAAGGTCCGGGTATTGGGATCGACCATGCCCCCTAAGTAAACGATCTTTCCGGGAAAGGTCTTTCCCGGGTAGGCCACACTTTCGAGAAGGACTGTCTGACCCGTCCGCACAAGCGGAAAGTCCCCCTCGTAGATGTCCATGTAGACCAGAAGACGGGATAGGTCGGCGATGGTCATGAGCTGGTCCCCGGGGTTCATGAAGAGCCCGGCCCGGAGAGCCGAGTTCAGGATGACCCCCGATCGGGGGGCATGAAGAGTCAGATAGCGGGAGATCGTTTTCGTCCGGGTAAGCTGGTCAATATCTCCCTTGGACGCCCCCATCAACCGGAGCTTTCTCTCGGCGGCCGTAATATAGCCCCCGCTTTCGGCCTGGTCGGAAAGGGTCCGGGCCACTTTGAAGGCATTCAACAGCTCCACCTCGGCGGTTGTATAGTCGGGGCTGTAAATGTAGGCCAGGGGATCATCCTTTCGGACCTTCTGGCCCTCGAAGGCCAGGATTTTCACCTCCCGGCCGGCGACCCGGGCCGAAACTATCGAGACCTTCTCTTCGTCGAAATTGAGGGTTCCGGTCCGCCTGAGTTCGGTCTCCATGCTCTTTTTTTCCACGGTCATCACACTGACCCATCCGGACTGCCTCTGAACCTCTGTCAGACGGACGTCCTTCTCCCCTCCCTCCGAAGGCGGAGAAGCGGCCAATGCACAGGCGGGAGCCGTCACCGAAAATAGGAGAAGAACCGTCATTCCCTCTAAAAGAGACTTTCGCATGCGCGCATTCCTTGCCAAGGCTTCCAGAATCCGGAAGCAGGATTGTCCCAGGTCAGTCGGGCAAAAAGGCTCACGACTTGCCGGGCCTGTTGTCAATCGATAGAGGGGAGCCGACGGCCGCTTCAAGGTTGCTTAAGGCCTGATAGTAGGCGATCAGGCTCTGGTAACGGTTGTATTGGGCCTGGCGGTAAGCGTTGACGGAACTGATCAGATAGAGGAAATCATTTTTCTGGTTTTCATAACCGGTGAGGGCCAGCTCAAAGGCCAGCCGGGACTGGGGCAGGATCTCGTCGGCATTCATCCGGAACTGCCGATAGGCCAGCTCGACCTGGGCGTAGAGATTGTCCACCGCGAGCCGAACCTGAGCCGCCTGCCACTGATATTGCCAGTCGGCCGCCCTGAGCATCTCCTTCTGGGAATCGTACTGGAGATTCTGTTTGATCGGGGCAAAGACCGGCACGTTGATCTGGACTCCTACATACCAGCAGTTGAGACCGGAAAATCCGTAACAGGACTCCCCGCCTTCGGAGCCGGTCAGCTGGTAGTCGGGCATGAATCCCAGCTTGGACAGGGTCAGCTGGTGACGGTTCAGGTCGACGGTGGCCCGGGCGGAAAGAAGATCCGGACGGTTCTCGATGGCCCGTCCCTCAAGATCAGCCATGGTGTAGGGAATCGGGGCGGGATCTGAAAGACCCTCGATCTGTGTCGAGCGGTCCATCGGAAATCCCAGGAGCATGTTGAGCTGTTTTTGGGCCACCAAGAGCTGATACTTGGCGGTCAGCCTGTCCAGACGGGCCTGGGAGAGGGCAACACGGGCGTTGACAACGTCGAGGATCTGGACCGATCCCACCGACAGTTTGGCCTTGGTGATCTCGAGGACCCGACGAAGCCAGGTCTGGAGCTCCCGGTTCAGCCGGAGAGTCTCTTGGGAGAGGAGCCACTGGTAGCAGGTGAGCTCCGTCTGGTTGCGGAGCTGGACACGCTGGACCCGGTAGGTCTGGTAGGCGATATTCGTGTTGTCCTTGTTGACCTTGTACCCGTAGAGGGCCTTTCCGGGAAAGAGAAAGGACTGGACAATGGCCCAGTTGCTTCCGTTGGGGTAAGGAAGCCCCTGGTTCTGGACTCCGGTCGGCACTCCCGCTCCGTTGGTCACAACACTCTGGGCATTTCCCTGTTCCCCTCCCCCGTATTCCCACTGGATCAGCGGATCGGCAGGCGCCAGGGCCGTTTTTTCGAGATCTTTTGTCCCAAGCCAGGTTCTCTGGTAGGAGAGGATGTTGGGATTCTTTTCCAGGGCGATCCTGACGGCCTGTTCGACCGAAAGGGGAGGATCGGGATTTTGTCCTCCTCGGGAATCCTTCCCGGAATCGGGGGCGCGGTAGAGAGTCGTGGAGGAAGCCAGGGCCTGATCCGGAAGGACGGCTGCCAGGTCTGGAAAGACTAAAGCGATCCAGAGAGCTCCGAGCCAGATTCCCCATGATTTTTTGACTTGCCGTTCCATCTTGTGTTCGGCGGCCATCACTCTTGTGCCTCCCCATGTTGATACAGTGTATCATTAATCCCGATTCTAGAGCCTCTCCCTGAACAAGTCAATCAAGGGTATGGATCCGGGAGGATCCCGCCTCGCCGAATATTTTTTCCCACCTGTGCCTCCCGGTCAACGGTTTATTAAGGATGAGGTCTTTCCCCGGAATCCCGATCCCCGTATAATGAAGCTTTGATCCCCGATTAAAGGAGAATCGATGAGCTTCGACCCGTCCCGATATCTCGAGAGTCTGCCAGACTCCCCCGACACCCGTGCCCTTCCCCTGACCGAAACTCCGGAAGACCTGCGCGGATTTCGCAGGCTTTCGAGGATCGTCGACCATCTCCGCGGTGAAAACGGTTGCCCCTTCGACAGGAAACAGACCCTTTCGGCCTTGGTTTCCGACCTCAAGGACGAGGTCTTCGAGCTTGAAGAATCGGTCCAGAAGGATGACCATGAGAATATTGCCCGGGAAATGGGAGACCTCTTCGTCATCCTGTTTATGGCCCGACGGATTCTCTGGGAGAGGTCCGGCCAATCCCTCGGGGGCATCCTCGACGGAGCGGCCCGAAAGATGGTCTCCCGTCACCCCCATGTCTTCGAATCCCCCAGTCCCGATAAAAGCCTCGAGGCCATCTGGGAAACTTGGGAAGAGAAAAAAAGGAAGGAGCCGGAGCACCGGGACCGGACGTCGGTCCTCGACGGGATTCCCCTCACCATGCCGGCCCTGACCATCGCGTCGAAACAGGGACAAAAGGCCGGGAGAGTCGGCTTTGACTGGCCCACGGCCGACGCCGTCATCCCCAAGGTCCTTGAAGAATGGCAGGAGGTCCTCGAGGCCCGCCAGGAGGGCCCCGAGAGACTCTCCGAGGAACTGGGGGACCTTCTGTTTGTCCTCGCCCAGTTTGCCAGGCTTTCGGGGATCCGTCCCGAGGAAGCCCTGACCTCGGCCAACAGGAAGTTTCGGGACCGGTTTCATTTCATGGAAAGAGAGGCGGCCGCCCAGGGACGCCCCCTCTCCTCTCTCACCGCCGAACAGTGGGAAAGCCTCTGGGAAGACTCAAAGAAGCCTTCCGGGCCCGCAAAGGGATCCAACCCGTGAGTGGAGAGTCCCCTTTCCATGTTCTGGTGACCGGAGCCACCTCAGGAATCGGACTTTCGGTGGCCCGAGGTCTCCTCTCGCTCGGGCATACCGTGTTCATGACCGGCCGAAACCCGCAAAGTCTCTCCCAGCTCTCGGACGAAGCCAGGAGACAAGGCAGAAAGGCCCACACCCTGGCCTGCGATCTTTCCCGAAGGGAGGATGTCGAACGGTTGATCAAGGCGGCCACTGAGGAGCTTTCCGGCAAGATCGACATCCTTGTGAACAATGCCGGGATTGCCACCTTCGGTGAGGTCGAGGAGACCACCCCCGAGGAATTCGAAGAGATTATCGCGGTCAACCTCAGGGCTCCCTTCCTTCTCTCGCGTGCCTTTCTTCCGGTGATGAAACGCCAGAGGGGCGGCCTGATCGTCAACATCTCCTCGGTTGCCGGCATCGAGGCCTGGGCCGGATCCTCCCTGTATTCCATGACCAAGTTCGCCCTCCGGGGACTCACCGGCTCCCTTCTTGCCGAGGGAGCTCCCTTTGGGGTCAAGACGGTCGCGATCTGTCCGGGATACGTGGCCACTCCTCTTGTCTCGGGGGCACCCGTTCCGGAAACGGAGATGATCCAGCCAGAGGACATCCTAAGAACCATTCTCTACCTGAAGGATCTTTCTCCGTCCGCCGTCACGGGGGACATCGTCCTGAAACGTCTTGGAGGTCTCTGACCCCGGAAACTGAAACACTATCCGACCGGAGGACAAGGCCCATGGAAATTCATCGGCTATGATCAAGGAGTTCATCAAAAAGATCGGAACGGGCCCCCATGGGGTGAGGGACCTCACGAGGGAAGAGGCTGCAAAGGCCGCAGGACTTCTTCTTTCGGGAACGGTGACCCCGGCCCAGACAGGAGCCCTTCTTCTGGGCCTCAGGCTTAAGGGAGAGACAGGGGAGGAAATGGGGGGGTTTCTTGATTCCCTGAGGACGATCCTGCCACCCCCTCCCTCCCCCTCCCTGTTCGATCTGGATATTGGCGACCCCTATGACGGAAAGACACGCTCCATAAGCCTTGTCGTTCCCGCAGCCATCAAGGCTGCCCGAATGGGGATTTCGATCGTACTCCACGGTCTTCCGGGAGTTCCTGTCAAACAGGGACCAGGAGTTGTGGACGTCTGGAGGAGCCTGGGGCGGACGCTTTCCAAACCGGGGGAGCGGGTGGGCTCTGAGGGAAAAGGGGCCGTCTGCTGTCTCTCCCAGGAGTCTTTCCTCCCTGACCTTGCCCGGTTGCTTCCGATTCGCCAGGAGCTGGGTCTCCGCACACTCTGGAATACCGTCGAAAAGTGCGTGAACCCTCAGGATTCCGGAGCCCAGATCATCGGAATATTTCATGAGCCTGTCATCGAAAAGCTCCGTCAGGCCATCATAAAAGAAAAAAGTCTCCCTCCTCGGCGGATCCTTTTCGTCTGCGGATCAGAGGGGGGGGTGGATCTTTACACGCACCGGGCCACTCACTGCCACCTTCTGGATCCGGCCCTGGGTCCTGATCTACGACCGGTGACAATCCCTCCTCCCGGAAAACCCCCGTCCTCATTGCCATCCCCTGGAGACGGTCCCGGATTGGCCAAAATTCTCGAGGAAATCGCAAAGGATCCGGCCCATCCTGTGGCGTACCATCTGCGCCGCCAGACAGCCCTTTTCCTCTTCGCATCAGGAAAATGTGAGACCTTCGAAGAGGCCGAAGAACAGGTTGCCGATGGGGGGAGCATCCATGAACCCGTCACGCCCTCCCCTCCGTCCCGGAGTCACCCATGAACAAGATCATTTCCATCGACAAACTCCAGGTGGGCATGGAAGTTGTTGCACTGGACAAAAGCTGGCTCGAAACCAACATTCTCTTCCACCGCTTTAGGGTGCAGTCCAAGGAAGAGATCCAGAAGCTCCGTGACAACGGGATCCGCATGGTCACGGTCAAACTTCCCGATCCTCATCCCTCGGTTGCCCCCGCCCAGGTGTCAGGGGAGCGGCAAGAGCAGACGGAGATGCCGATCTACCGGGAGATGGAGGTTCTCCCCCTTCCCTCCCTCAAGGAGTGGAATGCCCTCCATGACAAAACGGTGGCTGTCGTCTCCAAAAGCTTTGGGGACGTCCGGATGGGGAATGCCCTGGAGGTTGCCCCCCTTCGCCAGCAGGTGGTGGAAACTCTGGAACTGCTGCTGCGAGATCCCAGGAAAAACTCATTTCTCGTCACTTTGTCCGAAGTCGATGACGAATCCTATGTCCATTCAACCAACACCATGATCCTGGCCATGGGTCTGGCTGACCAGAGCGGTGTTCCGAGGGAGGAGCTCCCGAAATGGGGGCTTGCCGCCCTTCTTCACGATATCGGCAAGGCCTTGATCCCCCTTGATATTCTAAAAAAGCCTGGCAAGCTTGACCCCAATGAATGGGAGACGATGAA
>DAIBTC010000039.1:0-252 GCA_027415345.1 Nitrospirota bacterium | reverse complement strand
GGGGCCTTTGCACCCATGTGGCCATGGAGCATCACGAACGGAAGGGCGGGGGAGGATACCCCTTTGGTCTGGACCTTCCCGACATCGATCCGGTCAGCCGGTCCCTCATGGTCCTGGATATCTATGAGGCTCTCACTGCCGGGCGTATCTACCGCCCTCCTCTTTCTCCGGCCAAGACACTTTCTTATCTCCTGGAACGGGAGCTGACCAAACTTGACCCGAGGGCCATTGCCCATCTGGTCCAGATGGTGG
>DAIBTC010000038.1 GCA_027415345.1 Nitrospirota bacterium | reverse complement strand
TATTGCAAGGATATTCGACCAGGTGGCCGATCTTTTGGAGGTCCGGGGGGACAACCCCTTCCGGGTCCGGGCCTATAGAAATGCCGCCCGGACCGTGGGGGAGTGGGGGGAGAGCCTCTCCGAAGTCCTTTCCAAAACCGGCCATCTGCCCCGGATCCCGGGGGTGGGTACGGACCTCGACGGAAAGATCCGGGAGATCCTGTCAACCGGACACCTGTCGACCCTGGAGAAGCTCCGGGAGGAGTTTCCGCCCCACCTGACCGAGCTCCTCTCCATTCCGGGCCTCGGCCCCAAAAAGGTCCGGGCCTTCTATGAGGAGCTTGGGATCCAGGACATCGGCGGACTCCACCGGGCCCTTCTAGACCACCGGATCGCCGGCCTCCGGGGATTCGGCCCCCGGTCCGAAGAGCGCCTGATCAAGTCGGTCGAGGCCCGTCTGGCCAAGGTTCGCCGCTACAAGCTGGCCACCGCCGCCCAGTATGCCAGGCCCCTGGTCACGCTCCTAACGGGAGTCAGGGGGGTCCGGGAGGTGGTGGTGGCCGGAAGCTTCCGGCGGATGAAGGAGACGGTCGGGGATCTCGACCTCCTTGTCACCACGGAGGATCCGGAGCCCGTCGTCCGGCGCTTCGTCTCCTGGGAGGGGGTGGAGCGCGTTCTTGCCAGCGGCTCCACCAAAGCCAGTGTCGTCCTCTCCTTTGGGATCCAGGTCGACCTCCGGGTCATGCCCCCGGCCTCCCTCGGGGCGGCCCTCGTCTACTTCACCGGATCCCGGGCCCACAATATCGCCCTTAGAAGGCTCGCCCAGGACCGGGGTCTCAAGATCAATGAATACGGAGTCTTCCGGGGGAAAAACCGGGTCGCCGGAGAGACCGAGGAATCTGTCTACCGCATATTGGGACTTTCGATGATTCCTCCCGAGCTCCGGGAGGACCGGGGGGAGATCCAGAGGGCCGCCCGGGGTCCCCTCCCCGCCCTTGTGACCCTTCCCGACCTCAAGGGCGACCTGCACGCCCATACCCGATGGACCGACGGCCACAACAGTGTCCGGGAGATGGCCGAGGCCGCCCGCGACCGGGGGTGGTCCTATCTGGCCATCACCGACCACTCCCGGCGCCTCACGATGGTCCATGGCCTCGGTCCTGCCGAGCTCCGGGAGCAGGGAGAAGAAATCGACCGTCTCCGCCCCCTCTTTCCCGGTCTTTCCCTTCTCAAAGGGATCGAGGTGGATATCCTCGGAGACGGCCAGCTCGACCTGCCCGACCAATCCCTTTTGTCTCTCGACCTAGTGGTGGGGGCGGTGCACAGCAAATTCTCCCTCTCCCGGGCCGACCAGACGACCCGCATCCTCCGGGCCATGGACCATCCCCGGTTCAACATCCTGGCGCATCCCACCGGTCGCCTGATCGGGGAACGGGAGCCCTACGACCTCGACATGCTCAGGGTCCTCAGAAAGGCCCGGGAGCGACAGGTGGCCCTTGAAGTCAACGCCCATCCGGAGCGGCTCGACCTGACCGACGTTTACTGCCGCATGGCCAAAGACGAGGGGGTGCTTCTTGCCATCAACTCCGATGCCCATGCCCCGGGGGAGTTCGACAATCTCGAATGGGGGGTGGGCCAGGCCCGGAGGGGATGGATCGAGGCGTCGGATGTCCTCAATGCCCGCCCTTTGGGAGAGCTTCTGGACTTTCTCCGGAAGAAGCCCTCCAAAGCCCGGCCGGAGGGGCCCGCGGGAGGCGGCTAGCGGGGGTGGCGGGAGGGAAATCCCCTTGGCCGGGACCCGGGCGGGGGAGAGGACCCGGCCAGGAATGGGCGCCTCTGAGAGAAGGGTTTTCTTAAGCTTAAGGGTCTCAGGGCCGGAGGGAGACAAAGGTCTCCCCCCCAGGGCCAGAGGAAAGGGTTGCAGTCAAAACCCAAAGAGGAAAGATGGGGCTTGAAACCTCGTGTGTCGAGACTCAGAGATAAGAGAAAGGGCGGGACTATCACACCGATTCTCCGGAGGGGGGACCCCCTCCGGAGACGTTTTTCGGGAATTCCTGGGCGGAGGCCTACCAGGTCTGGGTCTTCGTGTGATCGGCAAAAAGCGCCTTGCCGGCCTCGTCGTGGCGACTGACCTTGACGCCCGGAATAATGGGAATCCTTGATCACGAATTTGTGCATGCACATGCCGCAGGAGAGGACCACTCCTCCCTTGGCCACAATATCGTGGATCAGTTTTTGTTCCCGGAAATACCGTCTGGAATCCTTTTTGGAGGCGAGGAAGACTCCATGGTCGTTCAGGAAGATCGTGACGGGGTGACCCTTGTCCAATTGGTGCCGGCTAAAGGTCAGGGCCATGTAGGAGCGCCAGGTATCGTTGGTCGTAAGGTTCACAAAAAGAGGATCGGTGTTTCCTGCAAAGGCATTGGTCGAAAGAACCATGACGGACAATGTGAGACTCAAAACCAGAGCGGAAAGATACTTCATGATTTCCTCCTTTTGTGAGTCAGGATCTTTGTCCTGACATTTTTTAAATCCTCTTTGAATTGATATTCTCGAGGCCGGCTTTATCAAGGGTGATGACGGTCTCCGAATCCAAGGGAGACGGGGCTGACACTGGGGAAGGGGAGCGAAGCGATTTTAAAAGCTTTTCCCTCTTGTCCCTGCCGGAAGTTTTCTCCGGATGAGGGAAACGATGGGAATTCCGGGCCGCCTTGTCATCAGGGAGAATCCGGAGGGAGGGTGAGGGCTCATCGGGAGACCTCTAGCGGGGGGAGAGGAGTGAAAACAGCCTTTTCCGTTGCCCGGGGGTGAGAAGATCCAGACAGGCCCGATGGGCCAGGATGTGGTCGAGGTTTGCCCGGGATTCCATTCTTCCGATCCGGTCGAGAAGTCTCCGGAGCTCTTTCTCCCTCAGGGGCTTGCGGCAATCTGAGAGCCGGACGACTCTTCGCTTGAGAACCTCGATCGCCTTCCCCTGCCGGACGGTCGCCGGCATGATGGTCCGGGCGATGTTCCGGATCTTCCCGATCTGGGCCCGGGAGAGTCCGAGGGCCTTTTTGTGGCCCAGGTAAAACAGGGGGCCGGGAAGCCGCCCGAACCCGTCCGGAACCAGAAAGTCGGACTCCATGACGGCGATGACCCGTCCCGGCTTAAGAGCCGCCATAGAGGGGGGAACCGTCCCGTGGGCCGGGGCCCTCCCAAAGTCGACGAGGAGCAGGACTCCCGCCAGAAAAATCATTCCCTTGACCCGCATCATTGCCTCCCTGTCACCGTCTCCATTCTGTCATCTCCCTTTCAAACGGGAGGTCAAAACCCACGGGGGGGCCCTCCTCCTCGATCCGGCCCGGCGCCTCCTCCTCCAGGGGGAGGGCGACCATCTTGTCCGCCACCGGAGAAAGCTCTCCCGGCGTATGGGTCACCCAGAGGGCCATTGCGCGCCGTTCCCGGAGAAGGGCGGCAATCTCCTGCGTGAGACGGCCCCGCCCCTCCGGATCGATGCCCGTCAGCGGCTCGTCGAGCAGGTAGAGGCGGGTCTCCTTCAGGAAGGAACGCACCAGGGCTACCTTCATCGTCTGTCCTCCGGAGAGCGCGCCGGGTCCCTTCTCCAGAAGATCCCCGATGCCGAAGCGCTCCACCAGCAAAAGAAGCCTCTCCGGGAGAGGGCGCCTCCGGGATCCCGTCCAATGGGGGAAAATCCCTGAAAGAGAAAACCAGTCAAGGGACCCGCGTCCCTTGTCCGGCCTTTCCGACAGGGAATGGGCAAACAGGAGATTCTCGCGGACAGTCATGTGGGAAAAGAGCCCGGTTCCCTGGGGAAGACACGAGACGGCCCGTTGCTCGAACGCAAGATCGACTCCACGGTCGCTGTCGAGCCACGCCACCCCGTCCACCCGGATCACCCCCGTTCCCCGCGGCAGAAGCCCCGCCAGAATGCGGATCAACGTGGATTTTCCCGCCCCCGAAGGACCGCAGATCCCTACAACCCCGGACTCCTTCTCCAGTCTGATTTGGACCCGCCCCCCGGAGGAGAGTCCTCTCTCCCGCGGAAGGTGCAGATCAGCTTCGAGGGAGATTGGGCGCATGGGACGCTCCCCTCCTCCGCACGAGGTTCAAGGCCAGAAGGGCCCCGAAGGAAAAGAGCAAAAGCGGCATGATCGCCTCCCATCCTCCCCGGCCGTCCGCCGACAGAAGATCGTCGTAGGCCTTGAGCGACAAGGTCCGGGTCTCCCCCGGAATGTTCCCCCCGACCATCATGACCACCCCGAACTCTCCCACGGTATGGGCGAATCCCAGAATCCACCCCGTCGCAATTCCCGGAAGGGAAAGGGGAACCACCACCTTCCAAAAGACGGTGAGCGGGCGCGCCCCCAGAATCCGGGCCATCTCGAGGGTCCCCTTGGGGACCTGCCGGAAGGACTGGGCCACCGGTCCGACCGCGAAAGGGAGGCTGTAGATCAGGGAGGCCAGGAGAAGCCCCGCAAAGGAGAAGGGAAGCGGATGGCCGAGGAGCTTGGCCAGGAAGGCCCCCGGGGGGCTCTCGGGGCTGAAGGCCACGAGAAGAAGATACCCCAGGACCGCCGGCGGAAGGACGAGGGTCAGCGTCAGGAGGGCCTCCCACACGGCGCTCGTCCGGCTCCCCGAAAAGACGATCCAGCCGGCCAGGGGAAGGGCGAGGAGCGAGAGGATCGTGGCTGTTGAAAGGGAGAGCGCCACCGTGATCGACAGGGCCGAGTGGATCATGTCAGCGCTCCTTTCCCCAAATGGGCCACAGGCGGCCGCTAGTGGTAGCCGTGTTCCTTGAGATAGCCCTGGGCCTCCGGCGACACCAGGAAGTCTTCAAAGGCCCGGGCCTCCCGTTTCCTTTTCGAGCGGCTGACAATGCCCATCGCCTGGGTCAGATAGGGATGGCAGGCCGGCGAGAGGGCCACGAAGTCTCCCTTGACGGAACCACCGGCCTGGGCCATCGCCTGGGACTCCGAGAGGAACCCCGCCTGGGCCGTCCCCGTCCTGAGATACTGGGCCACCTGAGCCAGGGAATTCCCGTAGACGGCTTTTTTCCTGAGTTTGCTCCAGAGCCCCTTCGACCGAAGGCAGGAGAGCGCCGCCTTCCCGTAGGGAGCAAGACGGGGATTGGCCAGGGCAAATTTTTTGATCTCCGGTCGGGAGAGCACAGCGGTATCCGGAAGGGTTTTCCCCTCCGAAAGGATTTTTTTCGAAACCCAGAGGACAAGTATTCCCTTCGCGTAGGTTTTCAGACTCTTCCTCTCGAGGTACCCTGCCCGCGCTAGCTCCCGGGGATGGACGGAGTCCGCCGCAAGGAAGAGATCGTAGGGAGCCCGGTGGCGGATGGCCAGGGCCTCCTCCCCTGTCGCCCCCCACGAGATCTTCACGGGAATCCCCGACTTCTTCGTGAAGGCCCGAGAAAGGTGCGGCAGAACCGGCATCAGATCCGCGGCTGCCGCCACATGGAGCGGAGACTTTCCGGCCAGGGCCGGCCGGGGGGAAACCAGGACCCCGGACAGCAACAAAACTGAAACCAGGAATGAACCGGATAAAGACCCGTCCCCTTTCGAGTGCTTGAACTTGAACATTGTCCCTCCGCTTTTCAAGGTCGAATTGTTGTCCTACTCGGATCCTTCACGGCAGACCTTGCAGTTGCGGCCTCGCATCACGCGAAAGGATCGGACCGAGAGATCCATTCCTTCGAAGACTGTCATCCGGTCCTCCGCTCCGTTCCCATACCCGGACAGGATCCGGAGGGCCAGAACGGCCGCCATGGCCCCCACAGCCCCCGAAATGGCCCCCAGAACGGGAAAACCCAGGGGGTCCCACTCCGGATCTCCCTCGGGGAAGAGGCATTCGAGACAGGGCCCCTTTCCCGGCCGGAGAGGGACCACCATTCCTTCCATCCCGTTCATCGCCGCGAAGATGAGCGGCTTTTCCGTCCTTCTCGCTATCCGGTTCAGGAGAAAGCGCTCCTCGAAGTTCGTCCGCGCATCGATCAAAAGACCGGAGGAGGCGACCAGACTCTCCATCCAGGGCTCGATCCGGGAGTCGATGGCGATCACCCGACACTCGGGAACCTGGCGTGAGAGCCGATCGGACGCCTGGGCCACGCGGCTCTTCCCCAGCCCCGACCTCTCCATGAGGGTCTGGCGGTTCAGGTCGGGAAGTTCAAGATCCCCTTCATGGACCAGAACGAGGGTCCCGACCCCGCCCATCGCGAGATACTGGGCCACGACGCCCCCGACCCCCCCGATCCCGGCCAAAAAGACCTGGCTCATCGCGAGCCGGGCCTGGTGCTCCTCCGTCCAACCCGGGAGGGTCGTCTGACGCGCAAGAAGGGCCTCAAGGCTTCCCATCACATCCCCTGACGGGCCGGGGAGCCTCCCTGCCCGGCCTCGATGATCGCCATGAAATGGGAGAGAATCGTCTGGGCAGGAACGATCCCCCGAAGGCGCCACCCCTCCTCCCGGACAATGGGCACCAGACGGTCCAGGATGTCCGGGGGGGGACGGTACCCCATTCGCTCGAGCACGTTCCGGATGCCCGCGCGCCCCGTCTGGTGGGTCACGACGATTTTCCGCTTCGATCCGACCAGATCGGGAGGGAAAAGCTCGTAGTTCGTCGGTTCCTTGATGACCCCGTCGACATGGATCCCCGAAGAGTGGTGAAAGATCCGGGACCCCACGACGGGGCGGTAGGGAGAAAGGGTCCGTCCGATCGCGGTATAGAGCCATCGGGAAATGTGGGCAAGCCCCGGAAAGTCGATTCCGGTCTGGGTCTCCCGCTCCCCCGAGAAGGCGAGGGCGAAGGCCACCTCCTCCATCACGGCGTTTCCGGCGCGCTCCCCTATCCCGGCCACCGTCGTGGAAAGATACCGGGCGCCCGCGTGAAAGGCCGCGACCGTGTTGGCCGACGCCATTCCCAGGTCATTGTGGCAGTGGACCTCGACCGGGACACCCCACCGGGACACCGTCTTGATCCTTTCCGCGATCTCCAGGGGATGGTGGCGCCCCACGGTGTCACAGTACCGGACGCGGATCCCGCCGGATTCCCGGACCGCGCCCACGAAATCCTCGAGAAAGCCCAGGTCGGCGCGCGAGGCGTCCTCGAGGCCCACCGACACGCGAACTCCCTCCGACGAAAACCGCCGGAGAGCCCTCCCGACCCGTTCGAGGGCCTCGACCCGGTTCATCCCCCGCACCGCGGCGAGGTGTCCCTCCGAGGTCGGAAACGAGAGGTGCACCCGGCGAAACCCCAGCCGGAGCGCGGCCTCGAAGTCCTCATCCACGGGCCTGAGCCAGGGGAAGAGTTCCGCCGGCACCGGGAGAGTGAGGAGGACGCGCAGGTCGGCGATTTCCTTCTCCCCCAGACAAGGCGTGCCAACTTCGATCTCCCGGACGCCGATCCTCGACAGAGTCGTGACGACCGCCATCTTGGTGGGGCGGTCGAAGAATACTCCGGGGGACTGTCCGCCGTCGCGGAGGGTCGTATCCACGAAAACAGGATCGGCCACCTGTATCGGCCTCCCTTCGTCCATCCTGCTCCTCCCTTGAAGCCTCAGGCCACTCCCCCTCGGGAGGCGCTGGCCCGTTCGAACGCCTCCTTGGCTTCGGCCCATTCCCGGTGCTTGGCCATGGCTTTTTGGGCCACCTCTTCGATGCGTTGGTACGCTCCCGGGAGTTCTTCCGTCAGATCGTGAAGCTCCATTGCCGTCTCCGCCGCCTGCCGGGCAAGCTTCCGGTAGCGTGCCTCCAGTTCCTTCAGGTCCATCGATCCTCCTTCATGACGTCCGGCCGGACCGGAGCTCCGGTCACGGAATGTCGAAGGCCGGCCTCTCTTCCGCTCCTTCGAGGTCCCCCTTCAGAATGTCCAGGGCCACGCTCTTCATCGACAGCCGCCGTTTCATGCTCTCGGCCCGGATTCTCCGGTAGGCGCGATCCTCGGTCAGCCCCTCCTGCTTCACCAGCACCCATTTTGCCCGTTCGATGATTTTGCGTTCGAGGATCTCGTCTTTTAATTTCTGGTTTTCCTCGCAGACGGTGCAGAAATCCCGGATGTGGAAGACCGCCTCCTTGAGAAGGGAGGCGAACCGGAGGTCGCAGAAGGGTTGGAGCATGACCCCGGTCAGGCAATCCTTTCCCTGTCCTTCCCGGCGTTCCATCAACAGGATGATGGGAAGGGGAGGACCGGCCCCCAGGCTCTGGACGATCTGGAAAAAGGTCCCCAGGGACTCTCCCCGGTCTAGGAGAATCCCGTCCACGTCGAGTGCCCCCTCCTGGGCCAGAAAGGCGTCCAGGGAAAGCACCGAAACACGCTCCACACCCATGGAGGTGAGCTCCCGAACGATCTCGCCATGGCGGCTCGTGTCTTTTTGGATGAGTGCGATCGTTCGCATCGTCCCCTCTCCTTCCTGGTCTCCAGGAGTGGACAAGCAAATGAAATGCCAAGAAAAAAACACACATAAACGAAGACTTGCGTCAACGTCCCCTTCCAGAGACGCTGGGGGTCGAGCAAAACTGGTCTCAGGTTGACAATAATGTCAGATGGAGGCGAGTCCCCGTTCGCCCGTCCGGATCCGGAGACTTTCCTCCAGGGGCGACACGAACACCTTCCCGTCTCCCATCCACCCGCTCCGATTGACGCTCATGATCACATCGACGACATCGTCCTTCATGGCAGAGGGGATGACGATCTGGAGCATGCGCTTGGGGATCCAGAAGACCGGCCGCGTAAGCGAGTGCTCCAGGGCGAAGGAGGCGGGGGTCAGGGCCCGGGTGATCTTCGAGACGGATTCGTATTCGGCCGGGATCTCCCGGTCGATGTCGGTCATGATGTTGCCCCCCTGGCGTCCCCGACCGCTGACCGTCGTGATCGTCATGGATCCGAGGCCAAGGGCGTCGAGGGCCCGCATGGTCGGCGCGACCTTGTCCCGGCGGATGATGGCCGTAATTTCAAGAAGCATCGTTACCTCCCTTTGACGGGACCCGTCTCACTCGGTCTTTTCCCCGGTCCTGATGGTGTAGGCCTCGCTCACCGGAGAGACGAAGACCTTTCCGTCTCCCTCGTATCCCACATGGGCGGCATTCCGGATCACCTCGACGATCACAGGCACCTCCGCATCCTTCGCCACGATCATGAGCAGGACCTTCGGGAGTTCGTCGTAGTGGATCGGCCCGACCCTGATCCCCTTCTGCTTCCCCCGGCCGAAGACGTTGGTCTTCGTCAGCGCGGGAAATCCCTTGGCCTCAAGGGCCAGAACCACGTCGTTTTCCTTCTCCGGCCGCACGATGGCCCGAATCATCTTCATCCCCGTCCTCCTTCGTTCGTTGTCGTCCCTGCGGATCCCGCCACCCGGTCGGGCGGCCTAGCCATTTTTCCCGATGCCGTCCGGATGGAACGCCACGTTGATTCCCGAGGAATTCTGCCGGAAGACCTTGAAGAGGGCCTCCTCCTGGGGCGTTCTCGTAAGGAAGGTTTCGTAGGCCCGCTCGAGCGCCCTGGCGTAGGCTTCCCGCTTCCCGTCCGGTTGACCCTTCTCCGGCCATTCCCGCTCGATTCCCTCCCGGAGCTCTCCGAATTTTCTCAGGATGTGGAGGCGATTGACCGAGACGACCTTCGGGTCGTATTCAACCCCGAAAAACCGGAAATAATCTTCTGTGTCAACGATTTTTTTTAGTTCCCCTTCCCACGCTTCCACTTTCCCTCCTCCGAAGACCGTCACGACGCCGCCAGCTCTTCGTGCGTATAGCATTTCTTGGGACAGACCTTGGCGCAGGACTCGCACCCGATGCACAGTTCCGGATGGACGAGGCTCATGACCTTCTTGTCGATCTCGTCCTCGTTGTCGGAGGTGACGGGAACCACCTCCCCCTCCCCGTCGATGCCCATCAATGACAGGATTCCCCGCCCGCACACCTTGAAGCAGCGGCCGCACCCGATGCACTTGTCCGCATCGATCGCGCTCACGAACCGGGGAATCCAGACACCCCCTCCCCGGGTCGGGGCACTCACGCATGAGATTTCCGCCATCTGACCCTCCCTCTCCTTCCCTACCCTTTCCAAAGCCGGACCAGAATCTCCGGAAGAAAGACCTCGTTCAAAGGGACCGGAAGGACTGTGATCCCCTCCCGTTCGAAGAAAAACCGCTCCTTGCCCGTTGGAGTGCCGGCCATGACCGCGAAATGGTCCATTGCGGAGCGTTTCATGATCTGCCGCGCGAAAATCCGCAAGGTCTGGTTGTCGAAGCGGCACCCGAGAAAGAGGAAAGAACGCCCCGTCCGATGCTCCTGAACCCAGGCCGGGATCGGGGTCTGGATGTCGATCTCGGTGAGGACCTCCACGAAGTCCGCGTCGGAGAGAAGAAGCTCCGTTCCCGGAATCCTCGTTCCCAGGGGACGGTAGAGGACCCGGTCCTCCGGGGAGGCCCCCTCCACCGGGACCCAGCCGTCTTCCGTCCGGCGGTCGATCCGGTACCACCGGTCCCGGTATTCGGCCCGGCTCACCCCGCTGATCTGGATCCCGCCCGTCTCGACCAGCGTCTCCGTGGAGGCCGACCCGTACCAGGAGTCGACCACGAGACCGAGGGGATGATCCTTGAGAAGGCGATGGACGGGAGCCGGCGGGACCCCGGTCCGGAAGATCTCGTCCACGAGGGCTAGGAGCGTCTTCCGGTGCTTGTGCGATTCAATATACTGGGCGATTTCGTGCACCTTCCCCCTGAGCCGGCCCGGCACGGCCACGCGTTCGGCGAGAAGGGCCGCCAGCGCCCTGTCGGTGACCGGATACCCGGGAGGCTCCGGGTAGATGTCAGGCCCCAGGTAGACCACCAGCCGGTCTTCCCTCCACAGGGAGGCGATCCGCTCCAGGGCCTCCTCGAGGACGGTTCCGGAACTTCCGTGGACCACGGCTCCGCCTTCCGCCAAAATCCCTTCCGTCGCCATCTCCCCTCACTCCCGGAGGGCGAGGAGGATCCCTCCCGCCCTCCTGATGTCGGAGACCACCGAGACGCAGTGGTCGTTCGTATTGATTAAGTGGAGCGCCACCGATCCCGCCATCCGGGCGGGCGCCTCCGCGACGTCCGAGGCCGGGGCCGCCACAAAGACCACTCCGGGAAAGCGCTCCCGCAGGAGCCGAAGCGTTCCCCGTCCCAGCCCCTGCCAGTTCTTTTCGACGATGTCGCTCACGACGTCGACCACTGCCTCCTCCATCGCGTCCTCCCTCATCCGGAAATCTTCCGGGCTTCGACCGTCAGCGGGAGCGTCTGCCCCGGTCCGATCTCCGGCAGCTCCAGCACCATTCCGTTTCCCAGAGTGACCGTCCCTCCGAACAGGCTCTCCCGCTCGGAGCCGACGATCGGCTCCTCCAGGTCCTTCTTCGGGACGTAAACGGAAAAGACCCCTTCGGCATTTTTCCGGACCATGACCTTCATCTTTTTGCCGTCCTTTCCCGACATGTGGTGATCATCATCGCCCCTTCCGGCGCAGGCTTCTCCCTGCAAGGCCCATGTTCAAAGCGTCTCTTCGGGACCCGGACAGACGGGAACCACCTGGGTGACCCGCTCGTCCTGTTCCCGGAGATAGCCCTCGATCCGGGCCACGACCGCCCGCTTCTCGGCGCAGGACCGCGTAAAGGGGCCGAAAAGCCTCACCACCACCCGCCCGTCGGTTCCGACCCCGGCGAGCCGGACGTCTCCTCCGGAGAGAATCAGCTCGCACCGGATCGGATCCATGATTTTTGCGAGCGACCAGTAGAACTGCCCCACGACGTCGTTCCTGTCGCCGTCCGGCTCCTCAAAGATTTCGTCCAATGCCGCCTCCCCTGGTGTTTTTCGCCCGTTTTCCGGTCCTTTGGGAGGCTCCCCCGACGGAGGCGGAGGCCGGAAGCACCATCAAATCCTCCTCGAGACAGCCGACGACCCGCTCCCTGGAAAAGGCGACGAAATAGATCCATCGGTCCCTCTCCTCCTGGAATCCGACTCCGAGAATCTCCCCTCGGTCCCCTTCCCCGATCAGCCGTTCTCCGGGAAGGACGCTCCGGTAGGAGCCGTCGTTGTCGATGTTGCGGAGGACGACCACCCGCTGCCCCGGGCGCAGGCGGGCGGGGTGATTCGTCCTTCCGGAGGAGGGGGCCCTCACGGAGGCCTTCCATCGGAGGCGGAGGCCGGGGACATCTCCTCGGGACCGTCGTCGTAGTCCAGGGATTCGAGCTCGCGGCGCTTGCATCCGATCGTCACACCCCTCTCCGGAAGGTAGACGGCATAGATGTAGAACTGCTGGAGGAAGGTCCCGATGCTCCGGATGTACCCTTCGTCCCCCTTTTTGCCCAGAATCTCACCCACGTCCCTGCTGGGGAATGTCCCGTCGTTCCGGATTTGCCTCCTGAGCCGAACTTTCTCCCCGAATTCGAAGAAGGGAGGTCCGGTCAGTTCGACGATGTCTCCGTCGGCCATGATGCCCCTCCGTCCCAAAAATGCCCTAAGCCCGGCTTCCCGCCGCCGCCACGGACACCCGCAAAAGCTCCCCCGGCTCCAACAGGAAGACTCCCCGTCCGCCGGAAAGGGATTCGTACCGGTCGCGGGTGTTCCGGGAGAGAAAGTTGAACCACGCCTGGGGGGTCAGCCCCTCCGGGCATCCGGATATTTTCTGGACGCTGCCATCGTTCGCGAAGACTACGTGGACCATGTCCATCTCAGATTTCCTCCCTTTGTCCTTCTCCTCCCGGAAAAGACCTGTGGCCGAAGAGCCCCGGAGACGAGATCCCTTCTGTCAGTAAATCGCGGCGCCGGCCCCGACATTTGACGCCGCCTCCTTGAAGCGCTCGGCGATGGCGGCCGCCTCATCCTGCGTCATCCCGGGATGGAGCGGAAGGGCGATCGCGCGCTCTGCCAGTTTCTCCGCCACCGGAGCCAGGCCCTTCCGCATCCCCCGGGCCTGAAACCAGGGATGAAGGTGGAGGGGCGGAGGAAATGGCCGGGCGCCGATCCCCGCCCCCGCGAGGTCGTCGACGATGGCGTTTCGGGAAAGGACCGAAAATCGCGTTCCCAGATGAACCATGTAGGCAAACCAGTTGACCCGGTCCGCCTGGGGCGACTGGTACAGATCCTTGACCCCCTCGAAGGAGCGCATGCTCTCCTGATAGGCGTCGAGGATCAGCGCCCTCTTTTTGATCCCCCCGGGAAGCCTCGTCAGGGATCGGAGCGCGAGCCTGGCGAGCCCCGGAGGGACGGAAAGCTCCAGGGGAAGAATGGGCGGGGTTCCCGGTGGAAGGGAGGAGGGTGTGCCTCCCCGAAGCGTCCGGAAAAGAAGGTCCAGGTCCTCCCGGTCGGTGAGAATCGCCGCGTAGGACTCGCCCAGGTTGGGATGGGGGGCCCCGAAGGCCAGGATCGACACGTCCCCGAAACTCCCCGTGCGCCGTCCCCTGTATTCCGAGAAGAGCGATTCCGTCGCATCCTCCACCAGCGCCACCCCCTTCTCCCGGGCCAGAGCTTCAAAGCGGTCCCAGTCGGCCGGATGCCCCAGGGTGTTCGACACCAGGAGAAGGCGTGTCCGGGGGGTGATCTTCCGGGCCGCCTTCTCCGGGTCGAGGGTGAAGGACCAGGAGTCGATATCGGAGACGGTGAGTGTCGCGTTCCTCCAGGCTACGGCCCGGGCCATCTGAAACCACGAGAAGGGAGAGGCGATCACTTCGTCCCCCTCCCCGATCCCGAGACCCGCCATCACCAGATACAGGGCGATCGAAGGAGTCGGGACCACCAGGGAACGGGCGCGCCCGAAGACAAACCCCAGCCGGCTCTCGAGCGTGGCGACCGGAGTGTCGAAGGCCTCCCGTCCCAGTTCCTCCGCCTGGGCCAGCTCTTCCGAGGGACTCCATTGGGGACGGTCGAAGGGGATGACCTTCCCCACCCCGACTTTTTTTCCGGCGAATCCTTCATGAGACCCTCCGTTGTTTGTCCTGGGCGAGAATCCGGCCAAGAGCGGCCACCGTCCGGTCGATATCCCCCGACTCCGTCTCGCGACCCAGGGAAAACCGGACCGAGGACATTGCCTCCTCCCGGGAAAGCCCCATCGCGAGAAGGACGTGGGACGGCTCCATCGACCCGCTGGAGCAGGCGGATCCCATCGAGACGACGATTCCTTCCCGGCCGAGGGAAAGAAGGATCTTCTCCCCCGGTATCCCGGGAAACCTGAGATTCGCGATGTGCGGGGCCCGGAGACTTTCATCCGCCGGCCCGTTCCTCCGGATCCCTCTCCCGAGCCCCAGGACTCCCTCCTCGAGCCGGGCCCGAAGGAGGGCGAGACGGGCGGGTCCCTCCTGGAGGAACTCCCGGCTCTCCAGCGCCGCCTCCCCCAGTCCTACGATCCC
>DAIBTC010000037.1 GCA_027415345.1 Nitrospirota bacterium | reverse complement strand
CCTCTGTGATTTCTGATCCGGACCGTCAAACGACGGCTTGAAGGATCACTACCAAGTCCAATTTTCCTTTTTCTTGTGATAGGAGTAAGAATATAACCCTATCAAGGCCCCTGTGATGGTCGAGAGAACCATGATCCAGTAGATCCATACATAGGATTCTCTCCAGGTCTCAAACCGATGGGCTCCAAACCATTCCTGGAGACAAAAACCCACCACCGATCCGGACCCGACTGCAGAAAAGGCCGCATTCAGCCAGTACCCCACGATTCCTTTTCCTGCCATTGCCAACTCACCTCCTTCACGGCAAAAAAACCTGATTCCGACATCTCGCCCGGCATCGCAAAAAAGATACCACTCCCGACGCATTCCGCAATCCCAACCCGTCAACAATTTTCGACAGGGCCGGATACAACAATCCATGGCTGGTTTGTAACATAGGAGAAACAGGGGATTGTAACCGGGGCAGGGGATTTCTTCGGACGTGCGAGAAATCGGACGGATTTCATTCCTCCGGAAAAACATGTTAGTCTATTAAGTCCATGTTCTCTTGCCGGCCTATGGCCACGGCAAGGGAATCCAACCTGCAAGAGGGGAGCATCATCTTGAACTCTGAAGAAGGTTTCAAAAAAGCCTGCGGGATCTTTCCCGGGGGCGTCAGCAGTCCGGTCCGGGCCTACAAGGCCGTGGGAGGGAATCCTCCGGTCATCCGCCAGGGCAAGGGCGCATTCATCACGGACATCGATGGCCGTGAATATATCGATTTCGTTCTTTCCTTCGGACCTCTCATTCTGGGCCATGCCGACCCCGATGTCCTGGCTGCCATTACCGAAACGGCTTCAAGGGGGCTCTCCTTTGGGGCACTCTCCGAAACAGAGATCCATCTGGGCGAGGTCCTGACGCGCGCTGTCCCCGGCCTCGACCGCATCCGGTTTGTCAACTCGGGAACAGAGGCCGCCATGTCCGCCCTGCGTCTGGCGCGGGCCTTTACGGGACGAAACAGGATCGTCAAGTTCGCCGGAGGATACCATGGCCATTCCGATGCTCTCCTGGTCAAGGCAGGCTCCGGGGGGGCGACCTTCGGGATCCCTACCAGTGCGGGTGTCCCCGAGGCCGTCATTTCTGATACCATCGTTCTCCCTTACAACGACACTCAATCTCTCAGGGATTTTTTCAAGCGTGAGGGGCAGACGGTCGCCGCGCTCATTTTGGAACCTGTCGCCGGGAACATGGGGGTCGTCCCTCCGGACGAGGAGTTTCTTCTGGCAGCCCGGACAGTGACGGAAGGAAACGGGGCGCTCCTTATCGCCGACGAGATCATCACGGGCTTCCGGTTGACCTACGGGGGAGCCCAGGTCCTATTCGGAATGGAACCCGACCTCACCCTTCTAGGCAAGATCATCGGAGGGGGCATGCCGGTGGGGGCGTACGGAGGACGGGAGGACATCATGAAGATGGTCGCTCCCGAGGGCCCGGTTTACCAGGCGGGAACATTGTCCGGAAACCCTGTGGCCATGGCTGTGGGGCTGGCCACGCTCACCAAGCTCAGAACCCCCGCCCTTTACTCCCTTCTCGAGGAAAAAAGCCGGATTCTGGCGGACGGGATCCAGTCATTCGCGCGCGGCCTGGGCCTTCCTCTCGTGATAAACCGCATGGGATCGATGATGACCCTCTTCTTCAGCTCCCATCCTGTGACAGATCTTGAAAGTGCGGAACGTTCGGACCTCCGCCTGTTTTCGATCTTTCACCAGGAAGCCCGTAACGAAGGGCTCCTTCTGCCTCCCTCCCAGTTTGAAGCCCTCTTCCTTTCAATCTGCCACGACGACAAAATCGTCAATATGGCCCTGGAACGCTTCAAGAGGGCCCTGGAAAAAACCCGGGCCCAGACCTGAGCCCCTAACACCGGAGTCCCGCCCATGGACAATGCGGTTCTTTCTTCCCGGATCGAGTCGATCTTCCGAAACAGCATCCGCACAAAGGAAGAGTTCCTCAAAACCTCCCTCCCCCAGATCGAAACGGCGACTCACTGGATGGTGGACACCTTCAAGAACGGAGGGAAACTTCTGATCTTCGGAAACGGTGGCTCCTCCACCGACGCCTCTCATATAGCCGGCGAGCTGGTCAGCCGTTTCTATATCAACAGGAAGGGACTTCCCGCCATCGCCCTGGGAACGGGACTGGCCACCCTGACCAGCATTGGCAATGATTATGGATACGAACATGTATTTGCACGGGAGGTCGAAGCCTATGGGCGCCCGGGAGACCTGGCCATCGGCATCAGCACCAGCGGAAATTCGAAAAATGTCCTACTTGCCCTGGAAAAGGCCCGGGAGACCGGCATGCGGACGATCGGCTTCGGCGGCGGGACAGGAGGCCGCATGAAGGATCTGGTCGACCTGGCCTTCATCGTTCCCTCTCCCCTGACTCCGCGAATCCAGGAGACCCACATCACCCTGGGCCACGTCCTTTGCGAGATGGTCGAGGAGATCCTTTTTCCCCCAAACCATTAAGACCCATTCCGGAAGGCCGATGGACACCCGCTCCTCCTTTTGCTCCTCCTCCACGAAAATTCTCGATCCGGGATCCCTCCTTCCTCTCCTGAACCGCCACAGGGCCCTCGGAGAAAGGATCGTCTTTACCAACGGATGCTTCGATCTACTTCATGCCGGCCATGTGGAGGTTCTCGAAAAAGCCAGGAGTCTTGGGGACATCCTCGTCGTCGCCCTCAACACCGACCGGTCGGTGGCAGACCTCAAGGGACCCCTTCGACCCATCGTTCCCCAGACCAATCGAGCCCGGGTCATGGCCTCTCTGGCCTGCGTCTCCTATGTCACTTTTTTTGATTCCGACACGCCGGAGGATCTGATCCGTCAGATCCTCCCGGATGTTCTTGTCAAAGGCGGGGACTGGAGCATCGACAGGATCGTGGGGAGCAAGATTGTTCTGGAGCGGGGGGGAGAAGTCCGCTCCATCCCCCTTGTCCCCGATTCCTCGACGACAGGGCTCATCGAGCGGATCATAGATCGGTATTCGCGAGACCGTGGCTGACAGTCACTCCGGACACTCACTCCGCCAGACACTCGATGCACTCCGGACCCAGCTTCCTTCTCCCGACTCTCCCCTACTCTCCGGGAGGCTCCGGGGAGTCGACAGGGAGGCATTTCCCCTTCTTCCGGCCCTTCTACGGGAGGCCGGGCGAAGGGAGATCTTCTGGATCCTGACCGCTACCCCAGAACGGGCCCTGCGCCTTTTCGAGGAGATCCAGACCTCAGCCACCCTTCTCGACCGTCCCTTTGAAGGTCTGCTTTTCCCGGAAGAGGAGACCCTGCCCTATGAACGGGAGAGCCCTGCCGACTTCATCCGGGCGGAGAGGATTCATGCCCTGGACCGGATCGCAGGACCTTCCCGCCCCGACTTTGTCGTCTCCCCTGTCGCGGCCATCCTCCGAAAAACTTTGTCCCCAAGGTTGCTTCACGATAAAAAACGCGCTCTCACGACAGGCCAGGAAGTTGACCAGCAATCGGTCATCGACACACTTCTCTCCTATGGGTACCTGCGCGTCCCCCAGGTCACGGCCCCCGGAGAATTCTCGGTCCGGGGTGCCCTGATCGATCTCTATTCGACCGACCGCCGAAAACCGGTCCGGATCGAATGGGACGACCTCGAAATCCGCTCCATCCGCCTCTTCGATCCCGGAAGTCAGAGATCCGTGGGTCCTGTTTCTTCAGTGGACCTTCTTCCAAGCCATGAATGGCTCCAGCCTGTATCTGACAGGAGCCTTCCTCCGGAGGCCAAAGACTGGCTCCTCCAGAATGCCCTCCCTCCATTTTCCCCCGGTATTGAACGCCATTTTCCGACCTTTTTTCCCGAAGCCTGTTCGCCGATTTTTTCACGGGATGACATCCTTGTCCTGGTCGACGACTGGACCCCCCTTCTGGCAAGAGTCCAGGACTGGTCCTCCAGAATTTCCGAGGGATGGGAAACTTTGCATGAAGAGGAAAGGAGATGGATGCCACCTCCCGACAGGGCCTTTCTCACCCTTAGGAAACGGGAGGACTGGGAACGGGCCCGGCCCTGTCTCTCAATTGCCGCCCTCCAGGAGGAGACAGGGACACGCCTTCTGGCCCCCGCCGGATCCCGTATCGACCGGACCCGGTCCTGGCTCGCAACTCTCGAAGAAATGTCCGGCTCCATGAAGATAGTCGTCTTTTGCCGGACCCGGGGCCAGCGGGACAGGATGAAGGATGTTCTTGAGGCAGGCGGCCTTTCCTATCTGACAACCCTTGGCGAAGGCCTTGGAGAAGGGGGCCGTCACCCGATTTCCCTCCTTCTCGGAGATCTCGAAGAAGGCTTCGAGGCCGTTCATGACCGTCTTCTGGTCCTCTCCGACACCTGGCTGTTTCGGAAAACGGTCTCGAGACCCCCCTTCCGTTCCTTCTCCACACGAACCCAGGCCTACCGTCGGGATCATCCCGTTTTCACTGAAGGGGATTTCGTCGTCCATCTCCATCAGGGGATAGGCCGGTACAGGGGACTGCAGGAGGTGGCCGTTGGGAGCGTTTCCGGAGAATTCTGCGTAATCGAATACCAAGGGGGCAACCGCTTCTACGTCGCGGTGGACCAGATGGACCAGGTCCTCCCCTACCAGGGTCCTGAAGGTGTCGAACCCCGTCTCGACCGGCTTGGCGGAAAATCATGGACACAAACCCGGACACGTGTCCGGAAACAGATCGAAAGGGTCTCGGCCGAACTCGTCGAACTTTATGCCCGGCGCAAAACGGCGAAGGGATTTTCCTTTTCGGGAGAATCCCTCATGACACGGGAGTTCGATCAGGCCTTCCCTTACGACCTGACCCCCGACCAGGAAGAGGCCATCCGGGCCGTGTCCCAGGATATGGAATCGGAAACACCCATGGATCGTCTGATTCTGGGAGATGTGGGATTCGGAAAAACAGAGGTGGCCATGCGGGCGGCCTTCCGTGCCGTCGCCGACGGGAAGCAGGTCGCCGTCCTCGTCCCCACTACCCTTCTCGCACTCCAGCATCACGAAACATTCCGTAACCGCTTTGCGGGATTTCCTGTCCGCATCGAAAGCCTCTCCCGGATGCAGTCGGCTTCGGACCAAAGGGGAATCCGCGAACGTCTTTCCAAGGGTGAGACGGACATCGTTGTGGGGACGACGGCACTGCTTTCCTCTTCTGTCTCATTCCGGGACCTGGGGCTTCTTATCATCGACGAAGAGCAGCGGTTCGGCGTCCGCCAGAAGGAAAAGCTGACCGAGCGCTTTCCTCACGTCGACCGCCTCACCCTCTCGGCAACCCCCATTCCCCGGACGCTCCAGATGGCGATGTCCGGCCTCAAGGGAATAAGCTTCATCATGACCCCTCCCCCAGGCCGGAAGTCCATCCGGACCTCGATCATCCGTTTCGACCGGGAACGCATCCGCGAAGCCATCGACCGGGAGCTTGCCCGGGAAGGACAGGTATTTTTCATTCACAACCGGGTCGCCTCCATCGGACGCTGGGCACGCTACCTGGGAACCCTCTTTCCCGAAGCCGGTGTCTCCTATGCCCATGGCCAGATGGAAGAGAGGGAGATCGAGGAGGTCATGGCCCGTTTCATCCGGCGGGATAGCCGCATCCTCGTCTCGACGACCATTGTCGAGGCCGGCCTCGACATCCCGTGGGCCAATACCATTCTCGTCAACCGGGCCGACCTCTTCGGAATCGCCGAACTCTACCAGTTGAGGGGCCGGGTCGGTCGGAGCGGCCAGCAGGCCTATGCCTACTTCATCACCGGGGCCGAAGACAGCCTGAACGATCTTGCTAAAAAACGCCTCCACACCCTCCAGGAACACTCCGGATTGGGGTCGGGATACCAGATCGCCATGAGGGACCTTGAGATTCGTGGAGCCGGAAGTCTTCTTGGCCACCAGCAGACCGGCCAGGTGGCCATGGTGGGCCTCGATCTCTACCTTGAAATGGTGGAAGAGGCGATCGGCCATTTAACGGAGCTTCCGGGCACTTCTCCCAAGACCGAGCCAGCCCGGGTTGAATGGAAGATCGAGGCCAGAATCCCGGAAGACTATATTGACCACCCTTCCGAAAGAATTGACTTTTACCGGCGCCTCGCTCATGCTGACAATCTTGAGGCCATTGAACGGCTCGAAGAAGAGCTGGCCGACAGGTTTGGCCCTCCCCCCAGAACGACGCGCAACCTGTTTGCCGGAGCCCGGATCCGGGTTCTCGCCACGATCTCCGGATTCTCGGAGGTCCAGCTTCGGGAGAGGGAGGTGGTCCTCAAGGAACGGGCAGGGACATTTTCCCAGGACCGTCTTTCCAAGGCCATGGATCTCTTTGGAGACCGCATCTCCTTTCAGGCGGACGGCTCATGGAAAATTGTTCGGACCCTTCCAGGCCTCCTGATCGAGGACCTCATCCGATTTCTGGCCATGGCGGATCGCTTGACCCACCAATCATGACATGACCCTGATCCCTGGAGGATCCCTTGATCCTCCCCCCAAAGAAGGAGTTGTTTCTTGAAACAGACAGACCTTGGTCCCCCAACCTCCACCCCGGGCCCCTTGGTTTTGAGGGCTGCCATCCGGACCGGAATCGCCGGATCCCTCACCATTGGACTCTTCTTTCTGGCCGCCTGCCACAAGACCTCCGGAACCGGCGTCATCGCCACCGTCGGAGACCAGAAAATCTCGCGGGAAGAGCTCGTCCGCACAATTGCGGAAATGAAATTGCCTGACAAGGTTCCCGCCTCCGTGCCAAGCGATGTTTTGAACCGCCTGATTGACCGGGCCCTGATCAACCAGGAGGCCGAAAGGGAAGGACTTGCCACGGAACCCGCCATCAGCCGGAAAATCAGGAACAGCCGGGAGAGGATTCTTCGGCAGGCCCTCATCCAGCAAAAGGTCGACGCTCAGGTCCATGTCACCGATGCCGATGTCAGGACCTATTTCGACCAGCACAAAAACGAAATCAAGCAACCTGGCTTCGTGGTCGTCCGCCAGCTGATTCTTCCGGACATGAAAACCGCCCAGGGCGTTGCTAGGAGCCTCAAGAAAACTCACGGGTTCGCCAGGGCGATCCAGCATTACAAGGGAGGTCCTGTAGGAAAGATCTTTGAAGGAACGGTCCCTCCCCAGTTTTCCAAATACTTCTTCAACACCTCCAAGGGTCAGGTGACGGGCCCTCTGGCCCTCAAGGACGGGGTGCACTATTTCAAAATCGACCGCGTGGAGCCGGGGAAGCTCCTTTCCTTTGACGAGGCCAAGAGCGGGATCTCCCAGTTCCTGACATCCCAGCAGAAACAGGAGCGTTACCAGGCCTTCCTGAACTCCCTCAGGGCCAAGACAAAGATATCGATCGACCAGAAGGGACTGGGCGAGGTGATGGGGGCTTCGACAACCGCATCTTCCGGAGCCACACCGGGAACCAAATGATCCCTAGGAATTTCCGGCCTCTCCTTTTTGCGGGACTGATCTTTCTGCTCCCTTCCTGCCACCGGGCGAGCCATTCCCCGGAAGGTGTGGTCGCCACACTTTCGGGGAAACCCATTTCTTCAATGGATCTGCGTGAGACGGCCCGCTTCATCGGTCTCGACAACCTGGCCACACGCCCTCTGGACACATGGTCCCCGGTCCTGGCTGGTCTTGTGCTTCGGGAAACGGTCTATGACCGTCTCCTGGAAGAACATGCTCAAAAAATCGGTCTTGAGGTTACCCCCGAAGAGCTCGATGAAGAAAGGAACAGGCTGGCCCAGAGCAGCGCACCCTCCCGCTCCCGTTCCCCCTACGTTCCTCCGGATTCCCTGGTGAGACGGAAGCTTCTGCTGGAAAAGGCGGCGAAGGAGGTGGCCCCGGTTCCCGAAGTGACTCTGAAGGAGCTCAAGGCGGTCTATAAACGGGACATCGTCCACTTCACCGTTCCTGAGCGGGCTGTGGTGAAGGATATCGTTGTGCGCTCGGAGGAAGAGGGGAAGGCGATTCTTGCGGCCCTCGCCGCAGGAAATTCCTTTTCCGCCCTTGCAAAGGCCAAGTCGCTCTCACCCGAAGGAAAACAGGGAGGCCTTCTTCCCCCCTTCGCCATGGGCGAGATGCCGGCTCCCTTCAACAGGGTCTTTTCGATGAAGCCCGGGGAGGTCAGTCCCCTGATTTCCTCTCCCTATGGATATCACATCCTGAAACTTGTCTCGCTCGTTCCCTCCCATGTGCGCCCCTTCTCCCGGGTGAAGGAGTCCATCCGGAAAAGGATGATCAGGAAGATCCGGAAAAAAGAGCTTGGAGACTGGTTCTCGAAGGAGCTTCGACAACATCCGCTGACCATTCTTCCGCGGTACCGGCCTCTTCTTTCCGCCACCGGATCCTGATTCCTGTTGGCCCCCATAGGCATGAGGGCGGCAATCATGTATAATCCGGAAAATGGTAACTTTCTGAGACATTCTTTTTCGAGGCATCCATTGGACCAGTTCCGATCCGACCATGACAGTTTTTCCCGGGGAAGATTCCTGACCCTTGCGCTTTTCCTCCTCATCGTAACCATCTCGGGAGTCATGGACGCCCACGCCGCCAAAGGGGTCCTGATCGACAGCGTCATGGCGGTCGTCAACCATCACTCCATCACGAAAAGCGAAATCGACCGGGAGCTCAAGCCCACCTTCGAAAAGCTTCACGCTGCCTACCAGGGACAGGCCTATCGCCAGCTGATCGCCTCCCTCGAATACAATGTCATGATGAAAAAGATCAATGAGCGGCTCGAGCTCGAAGAGGCGGACAGGATTGGCCTTTCCGTAACGGACGACGAGGTGGACCGGGCCATCAACGACATCATGCAGAAGAACAACATCACGGAAAAGTGGCAACTTGAAAATGCCCTGGCCACCCAGGGGCTGACCTTCCAGCAGTACCGGCACAAGCTCAAGAAACAGCTGACGGTCATGAAGCTTGTCAACCAGGAGGTCCGCTCGACGGTCGTCATCAGTCCGGAAGAGGTGCGGGACTACTTTCTCAAACACAGGGACAGCTACCGGCTTCCCGGCCACGTTACTCTGGCCGACATCTTTCTCTCCATTCCGGAGGGCGCGACGCCCTCTCAGATGGCCGAGATCGAGAAAAGAGGCCAGCATATCCTTCACCAGATCGGGCGGGGTGATGACTTTGAAATGCTGGCAGGATCGGAATCCCAGGGACCGAATGCCGAATCGGGAGGTCTCCTGGGGGACCTGACCAAGGACCAGCTTCTCCCCGAGCTCATCGGACCGGCCTTTTCTCTTCCTGTTGGCCACACCAGCGGCCTGATCCGCACCTCCCGGGGCTATTACATCATCAAGGTCCTGAAACGGGAGGATCAGCCTTACCAGAAGTTCGACGACATCAAGCAGTCCATCCTGAACAAACTGACAAAGAAGACGACGGAAAAACGGATCCGCCTCTGGCTTGAAAAACTCCGGGCCCATTCATACGTCGCCATCTATGCAAAGCGGGATAACGGGACAGGAACCACCGGTGTCACTACAGGAGATATTCTTCCCCGGTAGCCCCCCCCTCTGGCCCCGGAAACCCGGCAAGGATCCTTCGGACAAGGGCGGCGACTTCCGGGACTCCCTCCCCACTCCGGGCACTGACGGGATAAAGCCCCAGAATTCCATCGGCATTCTCCTCTTCGATCCACCGTTTCCAATTTCGGATCTGGGCCGTCCGTCCGTTTCCCGAAAGAGTGTCAAGCTTCGTCAGGACCAGTGCTACAGGAAGGCCGCGGGAGAGAAACCATCGGGCGGCCTCCTGGTCGGCAGGAAGAACCTCCCGGCGGATGTCGACGCAAAGAAGGATTGCCGAGATATCCTGGCGGGCCTCCACCAGGATTGTGGAAATGTCCTGTGAGGTCTTCTTCGTTCCCTGGCTGCGGTTCATGTACCCGTATCCGGGAAAATCCAGAAAGTATCCTCCCGTCATGATCCTGTAGAGATTGGGAAGAGTGGTGGCCCCGGGGCGCTTACCCGTCCTGGCGAGACGACGGGCTCCGGCCAGGCGGTTGATGAGGGAAGACTTTCCGACATTGGAACGGCCGGCAAGACCGATAATCCCCCATCCCCCGGGGGCCGGCATCTGGGACGGACTGGCAACGGAAAGGAGAAAGGTGGACGAAAAATCCGGAAGCCTACCCCTTCTGTCACTGGGATTCATGTGTGGAACCTCCCTCGATGGAATTGACGGGTCATTGATTGCTGTCGAAAATGGGACTGTCCGTCTCCTGGCCTTCGAAGAGTCTCCCTTTGCCCCCTCCTTCAGGCGGGACATGAAACGCTGGATTGCAGGACTGGATCCCCTGGCCGATCCCTCACGGTTCATGCCCGATCTGGCCAGCCTCCTCTCCAGAACAGAAATCCGGCTGGGAAAAAATCTCCTCGAAAAGGCCGGGGTTTCACCCGGGGCTCTTTGCGCCATCGGAACACACGGGGTCACGATACGCCATCATCCGGTCACACACTCTCTCGATTTTCTTTCCGGCTCCCCGGAGGTGGACGGGGTTTCCTACCAGTTTTCCGATCCATTTCCATTGGCCCGGGCCTTCGGCGTCCCGGTCATTACCCAGTTCCGCGGGGCGGATGTCGCCGCCGGTGGCTCCGGAGCCCCGCTTGCGCCCATCCTCCACCGGGCTGTCTTCAGTGCTTCGGAGGACCGGGCCTTCCTGAACATCGGGGGCATCGCCAATCTGACCTACCTTCCCGCTCCCGGGAGGGAGGAATCGGTCCTGGCTTTTGATACCGGTCCGGGGAACATGCTCATAGACCTCGCGATCCTTTCCCTGACCGGAGGCCGGGAACACGTCGATAGGGAGGGAAGACGTGCCAGAAGGGGGACCGTGATCCGGCCCCTCCTGGAAGCACTGACCGCCGACCCCTATTTTTCCAGGGTCCCGCCAAAGTCCACAGGTCGGGAGGAATGGGGCGAAGGACGACTTGCGAAGATCATGGGAAGTCTCCGGTCCTTCGGAATCGACCCGTCCGACAGGACGAATGATATTCTGGCCACCCTGACCGAACTGACATCCGAGGGAATCCGGAGCTCTCTCGGATTCCTTCCCGGTCCCCCCCGGCTCATGATCGCAGGGGGAGGAGGGGTCCGGAACCTTTTCCTGATGGAGCGGATCGCCTCCCTGACGAAAATTCCGGTCCGGGAGTCGGGGGATTTCGGTCTCCCCTCCCAGTCCATCGAATCCGTAGCCTTTGCTTATCTTGCGCTTCTGACACTCTCCGGACGTCCCGGATCCATCAGGGCCGTGACGGGCGCACGGGAGGAAACCGTTCTCGGACAGATCACCCCCCCACCCCGGGGACTATCCCCGGAAGAGGTGCAAGATGTTCGAGTGCGCGCCGGAATCCATCTTCCGTTCCCAGATCGGTCCAAAAAGCCCGGGTGAAGCTCCCCCGGATCCGGAGCCCCTCCGCTCGCATCTTGCGGTAGAGGTCGATGATCGAGGGAGTTCCTTCCAGCGCGAATCCCTCGAAGACCCACGGCCGGACAAAATGAATTCCCAGAAAGATCCCTGACCGGAGGCCCGGCTCCCTTTCTTCCCCCGCGAACCAGAGATTCCCGGAAGGGCGAAGGCCGATACGCCCCCTTTCCGAATCTGGCCCCCGGGCCGAGAGAACCAGGTGAACATCGGACCGCTCCTTCATCGCCCGGCGAAAAAGGGGGGCGGGACGGAGATCGGCCAATACGTCCGCATTGACAACCACCAGCCAGTCGAATCCCCGGAAATGCTCCCTGGCGTTCAGGATGCCGCCTCCCGTTCCCAAAAGGGATTCCTCCTCCGAAAGGACAAGATCGACTCCCGGGGGAACGAGGCCCGGGAGAGCCTCCCGCATCCTCTCCCTCCGGTAGTGGGTATTGACGATTACACGCGAGGCGCCGCAGCTATCCAGAAACGAAAGGGCCCATGAAATGGCGGGGCGGCCCCCCAGGGGGACGAGCGGCTTCGGCTGGTCGGGAAAAAGGGGGCGAAGCCTCGTCCCGAGTCCTGCCGCCAGGACAAATCCGCAGATCCTCACACTTCCTGTCCTTCCTTTGGTTTTCGAAGGTGGGGACGGATGCCCTCATAGACTCTGGAAAGTTCGGGAAGGGCTTCCGCGAGCCTTTCGAGATTTCTGTGAGTCTGGGCCACAGAGGGAAGAAAGGAAGGATTTCCCTTGACATCGGCGATATAGAAAAAACGGCCGCAGGCCTTGAGATTTCGCTGGAAGGCGTGTCGGAACAGGGAGGAGGCCGCCGCTTCCGTGGAAAAGCCGGGGGAAAGGATTCCTCCCTCGATCGCCATGTCACGGTAGAGGGAGAGCCAATTCCGGATCTTCTCCATCGGAAGGGTCCGATAGGCATCGAAGAGAAAGGAGGAAAGATCATAAAAGGGAGATCCCAGCAGAAGATCCTGGAAATCGATCAGGCCCAGGTTCCCGTCGCCTCTTACCATGAGGTTGCGGGAGTGGTAATCCCTGTGAACGGGGACCGGACGGGTGTCGGATGAAAGAAGGTCCGATTCCCGGTCGAAGTCCTCCTGGATCCTGCCAAGGGTTTTTGCGGGTGTCCCGACAAGGCCGTATTCGATGAAATGTTCGAACTCCCACCGGATCAGCTCCCGGCTAAAGGTTCGCCCGGAGAGCCAAGGCAACCCTTCCTTCCAGGAGGTCTTCTGGAGACTGACCAGAAGAGAGACGGCCTTCCCGGTCAAGAGATCCGTTTCTCCAGGCTCTCTGGCCAACCTCCCATGAAGGGTCTGGTCCCCGAGATCCTCCTGAAGGATAAGGGATCCATCCTGCCGGAAGTGATAGAGGGCCGGTGCGGGGATCCCCCGGTCCCGCAGAAATCCGGCGATCAGGATGAAGGGATCCCCCGGAGGGCCCTCTCCCTCTCCCGAGACCGCTTCTTCCGATTTTTTGAATCCCTCCCCGGCATTTTTCTCCATCAGAATGGCGGTCGGAAGGGAGGTGTCCGAAAAATTCACCCGAAAATACTGCCGATTGGAGGCATCGCCCGCCAGGGGAATCCGGTCGAATCCCCCCGTCAAACCCTGCCTTTCGAGCCACTCACGGACAAACCCCTTCCAGTCACCTTCCATTCGGATTCCTTTTCGGTTTTATTAGAAATGACAATGCGACTCCCGGATCCAACCCTGTACAATAGGTATCCTACATGGCCATGCCCCGGGTTCCAACATCCATTTTCCGAAGGACCTCCCATGGAGACAAAATCGGCTCCCCGCCTCAGGCATCTTGTTCCGGGAATCCTTCTCTCCCTCCTCCTGGCGCTCCTGGCCTACGAAGGAAGTCTCCTGTCCCGGCATCTCACTGGAAGCGTTCTGGCCGGCCCGATTCTTCTGGCCATCCTGCTGGGGGTTTTCGTCCGAAATCTCCTTCCCGTCCATGGAGGGTTCGAACCGGGGATCCATTTTTCCTTCCGACGTCTCCTCCGCCTTGGCGTCATCGGCCTGGGGTTCGATTTTTCCGCCCGGGACATCCTCTCTGTCGGTCTCCGGGGGTTTCTCCTTGATTTATTGGTGATTGTCCTGGTCTACGGGGCTGCAGTATGGATCGGACGGCGAAAAGGCCTCCCGGACAGCCTCTCTCTGCTTCTCGGAACAGGAACCGCAATTTGCGGAGCCTCGGCGATCGTCGCCGCAAATTCTGTCATCCGGGCCCGGGATGAAGAGGTCGCCTTTTCGGTCGCTACTGTGACGATTTTCGGAACGCTCTCCATGTTCCTCTTTCCCCTGGCCAACCGTCTCATCCATTTGCCCGACGCCGTATATGGCGCCTGGGCGGGGTCCTCGATCCACGAAGTCGGCCAGGTGATCGGGGCCACGCTTCCCTATTCCCGGGAATCCCTCCAGATCGGGACTGTGTTGAAGCTCACCCGGGTGGCCCTCCTTCTTCCCGTCGTCCTGCTTCTTGAAGGGATGATTCTTCTGCGGGACCGAAAGGGGGAAGGAAGCCGTGGAGGGCACTCCCGGCATTTTCCCTGGTTTGTAGCAGCCTTTGCAGGGGTCGTCCTTATGAATTTCCTCGTCGCCCTGCCTCCGTCCCTTCTGACCCTTCTGCAGAAGATCGATGCCGGCATTCTGGCAGTCGCCATGGCGGCGATGGGACTAGAAACTCATCTTTCCCGGCTGGCCCGCTTTGGATGGAAACCCGTGGGACTGGGATTGATGCTGTGGATCTTCGTGACCGGGGCTGGACTTCTCCTGGCTGTTGTCATCTATGGCCACCAGGGTGGGACGGGAGTATGATGGCCATAGAGAAAGGAACAGGACAGACATGCCGGAGCTTCCAGAAGTCGAAACCTCCCGGAAGGATCTTGAGGGATTCTTTACCGGAGCCTCTCTTACGGTTTGCCGGATTCTCGACAGAAGAATCCGGATCGGAGACTCCTGTTCCTCCCTCCCGGGAGAGGGATGGGTGGGAACGGGGATCGGTCGTCACGGGAAGACCCTGATCCTGGGATTTAAAAAAAAAGGACAGGGAAAGGAGACGGGTGCCCCCAAAGAGAGGGGG